>JAUSPW010000664.1 GCA_030652635.1 Pseudohongiella sp.
TCCCGGCATCATCAGAAGTATTGCTATTGGCGCTGTTTCAACAAGGCTACACCCCTTGGCTGCTCTGGTTGGCAGCAACCGTGGGCAATACCCTGGGATCCTGCCTGAACTGGTATCTTGGCTGTCAAATTGTGAAATTTCGAGACAAGCCCTGGTTTCCGGTAACGGCACAGCAGCTCAGTCGCGCGCAGGCTCAATTTAATCGTTATGGGGTCTGGAGCCTTTTGCTGGCGTGGTTACCCGTCGTGGGTGACCCACTTACCTTTGTCGCAGGCGCACTCAGGGTACAATTCTGGCTGTTCCTTCTGCTGGTGGCGGTCGGTAAAAGTCTGCGCTACGCTGTACTCATTTTCCTGGCAAGCCGCCTGATGTAACTTTTAACCCGTCTTGTGTTTTTAGAAAAGTATCACAACTATGCCTAAATCTATTGTAGTTGACCTGCATATTTCACCGGAACAGTACCAACGCCACTATCAAGGAGCCGTGCGCCAGGTGATCTGTACCGCCCGCGATGGCCGCAAAGTTCAGTTTCCGTCCGCCATTCTGCAACGCTTTGTCACGCATACTGGTATACACGGCAGCTTTTGCCTTGATATTGACGATGACAACAAGCTGGTTTCCGTACGTCAAATTACGTAGAAAAACCTATCTATTGAAGAGTTTGTAAACGATTGTAAACCATTTGTTTACTCACTCTTATGCTTGCCTGAGAATACTTGCGCTAACTATCCGAACAATAGAGTCAGAAAACAGGATGCGCATTAAATATGAGTACGTCTGATAGCCAGTCTATGCAACTGGATCCCAATGAGAAACACTGGCTACCCGTGTTTGGCAAGACCGGCAAACTCCAAATGCGGTGGAACTGGGCCATCAACCAGCAGCATAAGCCACTTGTTCAATCCATCTTTGAGAATCTGGCCATCAGTCGTAAACAGATCCTCGAAGACTGGGCTGGCAGTAACTGGGACATACTGGAAGGCCTGGCACTTGAGTCTGTACAAATAGAAGCCCGCCGAAAATCCGCATGGCTGCTTGAAAAAGCGCGGCAGATGCCAGAATTCTCTGAGCTGTTTATTGTGTCACCTGAGGGCACGGTAATCGCCTCGACGTCACCAACACGCATCGGACGGACACTCGCCGAAAAGAAGGCACTGGCCGAAGGCTTAAAAAAGCCATTCCTGCATGGCCCGTACACTGACAAGGACACCTTGGCACTGGGGCGCACATCGTCGCGCTTTCACGATGAAGTGACGCTGATGTTCTATCAGCCCCTGAACATGGCTGGCAAATCCAAAGGCTGCCTGTGTGCGCGCCTGCCCAATGACGTCATCGGCGACTTTATTCAACGCGAATCCGGGCATGTGTACAAAGAGTCTGGTGATAACTATCTGTTTATGGCGAAGTCGAACTTTGATGCGACCATAAAGCCGGGCACGGCATTGTCACGCTCACGATTTGAAGATAATTCGGTCATTGACGGCCCCAATCTGAAAACCGGTATCAAAACACCTTTTAATACCATTCAAATCAATCGCCACACCGAACTGGAACTGGTGCTGACCGACCCGGCCAACGATCAACTTCACCCGGGAATCCGGGAGACTATCCGGCACGGACAAAATCTGTTTGTCAGTTATCCTGGTTATGCGGATTACCGACACGTGCCTGTTATCGGCAAAGGTTTGACGTTTTCCTTGCCCGGTTCGCCAGATGTCTGGGGCATGATGTGTGAAGCCGATCTGCAGGAAGTTTACAGCCGTCGCTCGCTTGACTGGCGCTTTCTGATATGGTCGGTGATTTGTGTATTTCCGCCCATGGCTGCCTTGATTGCATGGTTGGGGGCCCACACCGTGCTACCAATTGTTACCGCAAATCTGGTGGGGCTGACATTGCTTTATATATTCATGATAAGGCCTGTCAGCCATCAAGTTGAGACCATATTAAAACACCTGGTGGAGGTTACCGATGGTGGACGCATTGATCACTTCATTGAGACCCAGCGCTGGCCAAACGATGTACTGCGCGAAATGGGGCTCTGGAACAACAGCTTTACCGGCAAAGTGCATTCAACTCTGGAGACCATCAGTAGTGCATCAGCCGTGACCCGTCACAGCTGCGCCCACATCAGCGACGCGACCTCGCAAGTGCTGAGCAGTTCCGAAGAACAAACCCGGCATGCGGAATCCATGTCATCTGCCGTCGAGGAACTCACCACAGGCATTATCATCATCGGCGACAATTCCCGGCAGACCAGCAAGTCGTCACTGGAAGCACGCGAAGCGGCAAGCTCCGGGCGACAATTGATGCAGCAGTGCAGCACTGAAATTAACGAAATGAGTCGCATCATTGCGGATGCCAATCAAAAAATCGAACAGCTGAATGTGCGCTCGACGGACATAGGCTCGATTGTCGAAACGATCAGCGGCATTGCCGAGCAAACCAACCTGCTGGCACTGAATGCGGCGATTGAAGCGGCACGAGCAGGCGATCAAGGGCGTGGTTTTGCCGTTGTCGCCGATGAGGTACGCAAACTCGCTGCCCGCACTGCGCAGTCGACAGCCGAAATTCGCAGCATGATCACCGGTATGCAGATTGACGTTGGTGTCACCGTGAAACAAATACAGCAATGCCGCAGTAGCGCGCTATCGGTAGTAAACGTGGCAACCGAGGTAGACAGCGCGCTTAATGCCATTGATGAAGCAGTTCATGGCGTCAATTCCATGATCGGTGATATTGCCAATAGCACCGAGCAGCAGGGCCAGGCCAGCAATGAAATCTCGGCTAACCTCGCGCAACTGGCGCGCGCGGCAGAAGACAACCATAATGCCCTGACTCAGACGGCTACCGCCGTGCACGGCTTGCGCAGAATGGCGGGTTACATGGATAGATTGGTAGGAGCATTCTCACGCAGATCGTCTCCGCAGGTTTCCTGAGTTCAAAACTGCGCAGACAATTGTCACCAAGTTGTCTTTTTGAGGTGGCAGGATACATCGCATTCCGTTAACACAGGAGCACGTCGCCATGTCCCAGAATCTTTTCCAGCTCAATCGTCGTCGTTTTCTGGCAGTTTCTGCCGTCATGCTGGGTAGTTTGTCGGTACGCGGCATGCCGGTATTGGCGGCAGCTGCAGCACATTTTACGCATGGCGTGGCCAGTGGCGATCCTCTGCAGGATCGTGTCATTTTGTGGACGCGGGTATTGCCGGGCAGCGGTGAACCTGAGGCCGTACAACTTGAGTGGCAGGTTGCCAGCGATCAACGCTTTGCCAATGTGGTGGCATCGGGCACTGCAAGCACCGGCCCGGCGCGCGACTACACTGTGAAAGTGGATGCATCTGGCCTGGAGCCAGGCCAAAGCTACTTCTATCGGTTCACCGCTCAGGGCGTGAGCAGCCCAATCGGTAGGACACGCACCTTGCCGGCAGCGGGTGTGGAACAAGCACGGCTGGCCATTGTGTCATGTTCGAATTACCCACAAGGTTACTTCAACGTTTATCGGGAAATCGCCGCCCGCGACTGTGACGCCGTCGTGCATCTAGGCGACTACATTTATGAGTACCCCGATGGTGGTTATGCCAACCCGCTGATACTGGAAAAAGGCCGGCACGTGCAACCGGTACACGAGATTGTGTCACTGGAAGACTACCGCATGCGTTACGGCTTATACCGCAGCGATGCAGATCTGCAGGCCATTCATCAGGCGCATCCATTTATTTGCGTGTGGGATGATCACGAGATCACCAATAACACGTTCAAAGAAGGCGCTGAGAACCACAATCCTGATCAGGGGGAAGGTGACTTTGGTGCACGCAGGTTGGCGGCCATTCAGGCGTTCCACGAGTGGTTGCCCATCAGAGAACAAGGCAACATGGCAGAAGGCATCATCTACCGCAGTTTTGATTTTGGCGACCTTGCCTCGCTGATCATGATGGATACCCGTCTGGTAGGCCGCGATGAGCAACTGACACACAATATGAATATCGACATGCTGCGCAGCCAACTGGCTGATGACTCGCGGTCAATTATTGGTGGACAGCAAGAAAACTGGCTGGCTGCAAAACTGCAGACCTCAAAAGATGCTGGCATTCCCTGGCAGATCATCGGGCAACAGGTGATCATGGGCCGTAAGAATATCCCGCTGGTTGCCAATGAAGAGTTTGCACCTGAGGTACGTGAGGCCGTCGCCAATAGTCGCTATGCGATGTTACGCGAACGTGGCCAACTGGGTCTGCCGCTGAATTTTGATGCCTGGGATGGTTATCCCGCCAATCGCGAACGGGTCTTACAGATGTTCCGCGAACATGCCAACAACGCTGTTGTATTGGCGGGCGATACACACAGTTCTTGGGCTTTTGATCTGCATGATGATGACGGCGACGCCATTGCGGTGGAATTTGGCACCCCCAGCGTCAGCTCACCGGGTTTTGAATCGTTTATGCCATTACCCGAGGAACAACTGGTCAACGCCTTCATGCGGGCAAGCCCCGAAATGCGTTATATGCGCGGCTTGGGTCGTGGTTGGATGGAGCTTGATATTACCCGCGAAAAAGTCTCCAACGCTTACTACTATGTGTCCACCGTCATTGAGCAAGAGTACGCGGTGGAGGCCATAGCACCGATGGACAGCTTTGCCGGTGAGCATGTAATCCGCCAGGCCTGATTGTCGTTTTCGCCCGGCTGCTTTTTGACCTGATCAAAGAGCAGCTGGCGACTCTGCTGTGAGAACTTTTTCAGCCAGGGATAATATCCATCGCAATGGTCAGGCGCGGCTGTTTACCACTGAACGGCACCGTGCCGTGCCACATATAAGACGGGAACAGCACCAGCATGCCGGGTTCCGGCTGCACAAAATGTTGGGCAGGCTGTGCCGGTTGCACGGGTGAACCGGCTTGTCCAAAGCGTATCCAGCCCTCTTTTGTTGCCGCACTGCCTTGCCCTTTTGCTTTTTTGGCATCGGTGCTGGTGACCACAGACGGCAACTCCACATAAAAAGCGGATGACAGCCAACCTTCCTGATGTACGTGGTCTACGTGAAAACCGCCCGGCCGCAACATTACCGACCAGATCCCCTGTATCAACCAGGACCCATTGTTGCGCCTGCGCAGCGGATCGGGCCCACTGCCCAGATGCGCGATATGGGCCTCGACAGGTGCCTGCAATGCCTGTTGAAACGCCTGAATGGCCGGCGTTTTAACTGTAAAAATATTTGGTAACTGACTGCCCTGCCGAACCGAATGCCCAAAGGGATGTGTGCGGTAGTGATGGGCAGCCTTGAGTTCCTCTGCCAGATTGGCAAGGTAGTCTGCGCGCGTGCTCCAGCCAACCGGTGGTTCGATCAGATACGATTTCACCAGGGTGGCATAGTCATACAGTGCTTCAAAACCGGGATTATTACTCATACGCCAGACCATGGCCTGCAGCGCCAGCACATGCTGATCATCTGGCCGGCGATTCATGGCTTCAATAATGGCGGCGCTGGCACCGTCAACTTCACCACATGCCAAGGCCGCTCGTGCCAGCGTCATCAACGCCGGAAATGAAGATCGATCTGCATTAAACGCTCTGATCGCCAGTTCTCGACCGTGCGCAAGATTGCCGGTTTCAAGCAATAAGTCGGCCGCACGCACCATCATCAAGGCATCGGCCGCATTACGTGATGCCAAGTCCAGAATGACACGAATGGCACCTTCCTTATCCCCTGTGAACTCCAGCGCCTGCGACAAGGCCATGTGTAATTCCGCCGACATCGGGTAGGCACGCACCGCATTGACCAGAGGCTGCAAAGACAAGTGCTGATCCGCGCTGCTCATCCACAACAACTGGGTCAGCTCGGACAGCGCAATGACCATATCAGGCTTCAGACTGATCGCCTCACGATACGCCAGTTGCGCTGCCGTCAGTTGTCCTGCGTTCATATGCGCACGCGCCAGCACTAACCGGGTTTCTGGCGCGCGAATACCCAGCTTGATTGCGTTCAAGGCTGAGCGAGCGGCGTCCTCAAACCGCCCCAGATCCCCCAGGGTTGACGCCAGGTTATGATGTGCCACAGCACTTTGTGGCCAAGCTTGTACTGCTGTTTCGTAAACGGACAATGCTCCCGGCAAATCGCCCTGTTGTTTCAGCGTTTGCGCGCGATCACACATGGACTGCAAGGTTTCTGTAGTAGTTGAGCACATAGGACAAGGGATACCACTGTGTAAAATTTCACCGGATCATGGTGTTCGATGATGTAGATGTCAATGGACGGCTGCTCAAGCCCCGGCAAACTGCTCTTGGTATTGCGTTGGCGACACGCCCAGTACTTTGCGAAAA
>JAUSPW010000678.1 GCA_030652635.1 Pseudohongiella sp.
CCGCCACCACCACCACCGCCGGTTCCCGAGGGCTGTCTGGCCTTTGCACTGCCCGTGCAGACCTTCAACAGCCCAGTTAGCACTGAGTTGGCAGTTGGCACCATCGGAAAGCTGGAAGTGAATTTTGATGCATCCTATACAGAAGATATTAATACCATTTTGTATTTGTCATCAATTAATGCTGGATACGACCTCAGAGCCGCTCGACTCTATGTCGGCCCGGGGGGCAGTTACACGCCCTCAAGCGCCTACACAACCACGTGGACAGGCGTCTCCTTCGGCGAAGAATTTACTTACCTGTTGACAGGCTCTCAAGCACTGGATCTGGTAGCGGATGTACTGATGTGTGAAGTTGGTGTGCCCTACAATCCTGAGTGATCGCACGCTTGGTTGATAGCAGGGTTCGCCTTGTTATCAGCCAGCCTGTCGGCACACACGTGCTCACGGATACTAGTGCGGGAAATTCTGACAAAAAAGGCCGCTTCTTACGAAGCGGCCTTTTTTGTTTGGCTTTGCTGCCAATCAGGCTCTCAAATCATCCACAAACTTCTTCACGCCATCAAACCAGCTGGTCTTTTTGGGTGATTGTGAACCCTCTGATTCGCCAATAGTCTGAAATTCCTGCAACAGTTCTTTCTGACGACGCGTCAGCTGCACAGGTGTCTCAACGACTACACGACACAACAAGTCGCCAGCGCCGCCACCGCGCACCGAAGTCACACCTTTGCCACGCAACCTGAACAGTTTACCGGTCTGAGTTTCTGCAGGGATCTTCAACTTGACGCGACCGTCCAGCGTTGGCACTTCCAGTTCGCCGCCTAAGGCCGCATCCACAAAGCTGATGGGGATTTCGCAATGCAAATCTCGCCCATCACGCACAAACAATTTGTGCTCGCGCATGTGAACCTGCACATACAAGTCGCCCGGCGGGCCACCATTGGTACCGGCCTGCCCTTCGCCCGTCAGCCGTATTCGGTCACCTTCATCCACGCCAGCGGGCACTTTAACCGACAGGGTTTTCTGCTCTTCCACCTGGCCGCGGCCATGGCAGGTATTGCAGGGATCTTTGATCTGTTTACCACTGCCATGACAGCGCGGGCAGGTCTGCTGCACAGAGAAAAACCCCTGTTGCATTCTGACCTGGCCAACACCGTTACAGCTTGAGCAATCCACGGGAGCAGACCCTTTTTTGGCGCCACTGCCATCGCAAGTGCCGCAGGTCACTGCCGTTGGAATACGAATCTTGACGGTGGTGCCTTTAACGGCATCTTCCAGATCAAGTTCTAGGTTGTAACGCAAGTCAGCGCCTTTGCGCACACCAGCACGCCCGCCACCTGCTCTGCCACCGCCAGCACCACCAAAGATGTCGCC
>JAUSPW010000681.1 GCA_030652635.1 Pseudohongiella sp.
GTCGGCATACTCGCTCGCCCGTCGCTACCAGATCTGACCGATGTTCAGCCAGATTCTTCTCAAACGCTTGTTTGGTAAGCAGAATATTCTGATCAAGGTGAAACCCCAGGCGATAGATTGCCAATAGCGCAAAGTCCTGCCAATTCTGTTCCTGTACCACCAGCTTTAAACCCAGAGTCTGCCTGAGTGATCTCAGCTGCTTCAAGATTAAATCCTTCTGCTGGGCCGTTCGGAGTATCAGTAGACGCGCCATGCCATGTTGAGTGATCTCTCTCGCCTTGCTGGCCGACTCACACAGGATGATAGATACCGACTCTTTATTGTCCTGAATTGCAGGGTAACGCAAAAGAGTCAGTCCTTGACGTATTTCAACAATGGCGGGCACATCGCCAAACGTCCAATCAACAAACCCGCTTCGCTCAAGCTCGTGCCGCCCAACAGGTGTTTGAGCAGCAGAATTTACAAAATTTGTTTTTAGCCTGTCCAAGTCATGATCAATAGCAAGAACCTTGCCTTTTTGATCCAAAATCCGCAATTTCGGCAACAAATGATCCGGTATGCTTCCAAAGTCCCATTGCCCAGGTTCTATGCGTATACGCTTGAGTTTCCATGCCGCTTCCGCAAGTAATTGAGCAAGCGCCGGTTTATCCTTTGCGATGCCGGCACTAAATACCTGAGCAACAAACTCCGGGACCGGAACAAAGTTTTTGCGCAAAGACTTCGGCAAGCTCTTGATCATCCCTATACAGCGATCTTGCACCAGACCAGGCACTGCCCATTCAATATCGGACGCCAGCATGCTGCTCAAGAGATCAACGGGCACATCAATGAATACACCGTCTTGATCAGAGCCGGGCTCAAAACGGTATCTGATTGGCAATGGATTTTGAATAAACACAGCTTGATCAGGAAACGCGAGCGCAGCAGACTCGTCAATCGACCGTACAGCAATATCTTGAAGAGACATTTTAAGAGCGTCTCTGATAGCGCTTGGTTGTTTCTGATGCCAGCCTTGCAGGCTTTCTAGACTATTTATCTCAGCAGGTAAACGCAGGTTGTAGAAAGAAAATAGCACGTCATCGCTTACCAGAATGTCAGGTTTGCGCTCCTTCTCTTCTTGTCTTCGTACCTCGTCAAGCAGCGCCTGATTGTGCTTGAAAAACGCGAGATTACTTTCCAACTGTTCAGCTACCAGCGCCTCTCTGATGAATATACTGCGACAAAGATCCGGATCAACGGCCGAGAAGGAGATCTGGCGTTTTTCAATGAGTGTCAGTCCTGACAGAGATAATTTTTCATAGGCGACAACCTCGCCACGCTTTTTCTCCCAATGCGCATCAAAGTATTCCTTTTTGATCAAATGCGCGGCCGCCTCTGCGGCCCATTCTGGCTCTATGCGGGCGGCAAGTGTAGCGAAGAGTTTGCTGGTTTCTATCAGTTCAGCGCTCACGATCCATCGGGGTTGTTTTTTGAACAGCACCGACGTGGGGAACAATGAAAACTTGCGACCTCGACTTCCTGTGTACAAGCCTTCAGAAGACTTGAATCCCAGCTGATTTAGCGAACCGCTCAGAATGGCACGATGTATGGACTGATAAATCCCAGCATTAATAACACCCTTTGCATCCAGATTTTCATGTGGAACACTGAACCCAATATCCTGACATGCAATACTCAGTTGACGATGTGTCTCACGCCATTCCCGCAACCTCATCACCGACAGGAAGTTGTCTTTGCAATACTGCTTGAATTCGCCTTTGCTCTGATCCTGCCGTTGCGCTTCAACCGCATCCCATAACAGAACCCATGATAAAAAATCTGACTCGGGGTGCGAGAACTGTTTATGCCGCTCTCTGGACTGCTGTTTCTTATCAGCAGGCGTATCGCGTGGGTCTTGGACACTCAAGGCGCTGACGATAATCAACATGGCATACAAACAGTTGTTTGTGGAAGCTTCAATCAACATGCGCGCCAGACGTGGATCAGCCGGCAACTTTGCCATTTGCCGCCCTATAGCAGTTAACTGCCTGTCGCGCGTGATTGCACCCAATTCATCCAGCAACTTGAATCCATCGTTGATCGCACGCATTTCTGGTGGTTCAACAAAAGGAAACCGGCTGATCTCACCCAGTTTTAGTGACAACATCTGCAGTATGACTGCAGCCAGGCTGGTGCGCTGAATTTCAGGATCAGTGAACAGCGGGCGCGTCAAGAAATCGTGTTCGCTGTAAAGGCGAATACAGATGCCTCGAGCAACACGACCACAGCGCCCGGCGCGTTGATTGGCGCTGGCCTGGGATACAGGCTCAATTGGCAAACGTTGGACTTTGCTCTGAATACTATAACGACTGATTCTGGCCAACCCAGTATCGATTACATAACGAATACCTGGCACAGTCAGTGAGGTTTCTGCAACGTTAGTAGACAATACAATCCGCCGCCCGGTATGCGATGCAAAAATCTTTTGCTGCTCATTTTGGGTAAGTCTGGCGTACAAAGGCAGCACTTCAGTATGTCGCAATTCTTGTTTGCGCAAAGCCATGGCAAGCTCTCTGATGTCTCGCTCGCCACTCAAAAAAACCAGTACATCGCCTGCCGGCTGTCTATGCTCTCGCTCATAGGACTCAAACGTTCGCAATGCCCGCAGAACGCCAGCAAGCAATTGATCATCGTCAGCGTCCGCACTGGCATGCTCAACCGGATCTTGATAAACAATATCGACGGGGAACGTTCGACCAGAGACACTGATAATCGGCGCATCTGAGAAATGTCTGGAGAATTTCTCCACATCGATAGTTGCTGAGGTAATAATAATTTTCAGATCAGGTCTTTGTATGCTGATGCGTTTGAGATAACCCAGTAGAAAATCAATATTCAGACTGCGTTCATGCGCCTCGTCAATAATAATGACTTCGTACCGGGCCAGAAGTTTGTCCTGTTGGATCTCCGCAAGCAAAATACCGTCAGTCATCAACTTGACAAGGGTTCGATCCGTGCTGACATCATCAAACCGTACTTGATATCCAACTGACTGGCCTAAAGTTTGACCCAATTCATCAGCAATACGAGATGCAACCGCCCGCGCTGCCAGTCTGCGGGGCTGGGTATGGCCTATCAGCCCACGCACTCCCAATCCAAGCTCCAGACAAATTTTGGGAATCTGGGTTGTTTTACCTGAACCAGTTTCACCGGCAATCACTACTATTTGATTGTCTCTGATAGCTTCAGCAATTTCTGAACGTTTCTCTGAAATTGGTAAAGACTCAGGGTAAGAAATCGCAGGAACGGAACTGGCTCGCTTTTTAAAAGCATCATGGGAACGCTCAATCTTCGCGTTCAATTTTTGAACTTCTAATACTCTTTGATCAATTGGCAAAGTACGCAGGCGAGCAAACTCACGAAAGAAGCGGTGTTGATCTTTCAACAGACAAAGCGATATCTTTTGTTCCAATTCCGTAAACATGCAAGTAAAACCTGGTAAGAGCCTGCTCGAGAGCCGCGACAGCACTACTGCTTTTGGCTGCGCTGTGACTCCTGCTCTCGAATCTCACGGCGGAGAATTTTTCCGACATTGGACTTGGGCAGATCATCAACTAAAACGATCTCTTTTGGAACTTTATACGCAGTAAGATTTTCGCGGCAATGCGCTTTGATATCGTCCAAAGTCAGTACATTATCCCTTCGCACTACAAATAACTTGATCGCTTCTCCAGTTTTTTCACTTGGAACCCCGATCGCGGCTGACTCTGCGACGCCGGGATGAGAATTGACAACTTCTTCGACTTCGCTCGGGAATACATTAAAACCCGACACAATGATCATATCTTTTTTACGATCTACAATCTTGATAAAGCCTTCTTCATCAATCATGGCAAAGTCGCCAGTTTTGAACCAACCATCCGGCGTAATGGCATCACGCGTCGCCGCGTCATTGCGCCAATACCCCTTCATTACTTGCGGGCCACGAATCCACAGCTCACCTTTTTCACCAAATCCAAGATCATTTCCTGCCTCATCAACCACCATAATGTCAGTTGATGGCACCGGTTTACCCACTGTACCTATCTTTACTTGGTCATGGGGATTAACACTGACAACTGGTGAGCACTCGGTCAGGCCATAACCTTCGTACACCTGACAGCCTGTTACCCGTTGCCATTCCTCGGCAACGCTGATGGTCAGCGCCATGCCTCCCGCACCTGTAAATCTCATCTGACTAAAGTTTACCTGCGCTATGTCCTTATGACGGCACATAGCCAGGAACAAAGTATTGATACCGACAAAACCGTTAATTACCGGCAACGCTTTTAGGGTCTTTATCAATCCATCCAGATCACGGGGATTGGGAATCAAAACGCTCAGGTTTCCGGCATACACACCAGCCATACAATGGAACATAAATGCGTAGGTGTGATAGAGCGGCAACGGCGCAATGATCGTATCAGCACCATCGCGGATGAGCGGTTTACTGACTTCTCTCAATTGCATCATATTTAAAATAAGATTTTTGTGAGTGAGCATGGCGCCTTTGGCCAGACCAGTAGTGCCGCCGGTATAAAGCACAATCGCTACATCTGTCCCGCTGTCACGAGACTTCTTTGACGATGCTGGAGTATTGATTACCTGTGACCAGCGCACCGCTCTGGGGATTCGCCATGCCGGGACCATCCGCTTAAGGTATTTGACGGCCATATTCATCAGCATGCGTTTTGGTTGCGGCAGCATATCGGCTAATTGCGTCACCACAACACAGCTTATTTCCGTGTTTGGCAAAACCTTTTCAAGCTTTTCACAAAAATTCTCGAGGATAACAATTCCCTTTACCCCTGAATCTATAAACTGATGCTGCATTTCGCGCGCGGTATACAGTGGGTTTGTATTAACAA
>JAUSPW010000686.1 GCA_030652635.1 Pseudohongiella sp.
CCAGCTGCGCTAAAAGCCTTGAAGCCTTGCTCGAAGACGAACTGCGTCTTTGCGGTGCAGAAGAGCTCAGGCAAACCGTTGCCGGTGTCTATTTTCAGGGCACTTTACTGGTTGCCTACCGCGCATTGATGCATCTGCGGGTTGCCAATCGTATTATTTTGATTCTGCAGGAGCGCGCAGTCAGTGACGCTGACTCACTCTATGAGGTCGCCAACAGCATCAACTGGCTTGATCACATGGACAGTCAGAGCAGTTTTGCGATCAGCGCGGCCGGCACCACTGACGAACTACGGCACACCCAGTTTATTGCCCAGCGTATCAAAGATGCCATTGTTGATCAGTTCAGGGCACAAGGCATGGCGCGCCCTGATGTCTCCAAAGACAGCCCTGATTTACGTATTCACGCCGTCATAAAACGTAATCGCCTCATTCTGGGCATTGAACTGATGACAGAAAGCCTGCACCGACGAGGGTATCGTCTGGAGCAAGGTGAAGCGCCCATGAAAGAAACACTGGCTGCCGCGCTGTTGATGCGCGCGGGCTGGCCAACAATCATGAAACAAGAAGAGCCGGTGATTTACGACCCTATGTGTGGCGCCGGTACGATTCTGATTGAAGCGGTGCTGATGGCGATGGACGTTGCACCTGGCCTGTTGCGTGACGCTGAACTATCGCAGTGGCCGCACCATGATCATGCAGCTGCCAAACAGATTCTTGAAGAGGCCGAGCAAAGACGCGAACTAGCCAAAGGCTGGAAAGGCCATGCGCTTGGCAGCGACCAGGACTTGCGGGCTTTAGGCATGGCGCGACGCAATGCCGAGCGCGCTGGTGTCTGGGACTTTATCGAATTTGATTCTTGCCTGATCAGTGAAGCTAAACCTGCACGCAAACCCGATTTACTGCTGACCAACCCACCCTATGCTGAACGCCTGGGTGAAGACACCGAAGTCATGCAGTTGTATCAAGAGCTGGGCAAGTTGATTCGCACACACGCGGTTGGTGCGGAAGCCGCCGTGTTCACGGCACGTCCCGAGTGGGGCAAATTGCTGGGCATGCACAGCCACCGCCAATACGCTTTGTTTAATGGCGCACTACCCGCCAAGCTTTTGTTGTTCCATGTGAACGAAGACAGCATCTATCAACGCCAGGCTACTGGTCCAGTGACCATCAAATCGATGACTGAAGCATCGCTGGACGAAGGCGGCGTTATGCTCGCTAACCGTCTGCGCAAAAATCTCAAAAATATGGGCCGCTGGGCCGCGCAAAAAGGCATCGACTGCTATCGCCTGTACGATGCGGATATGCCCGAATACTCATTTGCCATCGACATCTACAAAGATGAGCGTGGCGTCATTCGCGTGCATATGCAGGAATACAAAGCGCCCGCGTCCATCGGCGAAGATGACGCGGCACAACGTCGCAAACAAGCCGTGATCGCGGTACAAAACGTCATGGAACTGCCCACTGATAAAGTGGCCATCAAAGTGCGAGAACGACAAAAGGGCAAACAGCAATACCAGCCCAATGAGCGTGATGGTGAAGACATCATTGTTAAAGAAGGTGATGCTCGCCTGATTGTCAATCTGGAAAAATACCTGGATACCGGGCTGTTTCTGGATCATCGCCCCATGCGTCGTTACGTGCACGAAATTGCCCGCAACAGGGATGTATTAAATCTGTTCTGCTACACCGGCTCCGTCACTGTGCAGGCAGCATTGGGTGGCGCTCGCCACACGGTGAGCGTGGATCTGTCACGCACTTATATCAACTGGGCCAGACGCAATCTTGAATTGAATGGACTCGATCTTTATCAGAATGAATTGGTTGAGCTGGATTGCATTACTTACCTGCAAAAATACCGCGAAAAATTTGATCTGATTTTTCTGGATCCGCCGACATTCTCGAACTCAAAAAGCACCGAGAATGTACTGGATATTCAGCGCGATCACAGCATGCTGATTGATCTGTGTATGAAACGATTGAATCCGCAAGGCCTGCTGATTTTTTCTAACAATATGCGGCGTTTTAAAATGGACGAGGCTGTAGCTGAGCAATATGACGTTCAGGACTACAGCGCTCAAAGCTTGGATAAAGACTTTGAGCGCAATTCCCGTATCCATCAAACCTGGTTGATTCAAGCCCGTTGAGCACACATGCGTCGCGGGCCTGGTTCAATACAACAGATGTCAGACCAATTCAGCAAGAATCGATTTATCGTAGGTTTTTAATGCCTCAGGATTGCCAGCCTTCATAAGTTTTACCCAGTCAGGGTTGGCAATCAAGGCACGGCCAACAGCAACCAGATCAAACTCACCTGCTTCAAGACGTTTGAGCAACTCGCTGATATCCACTGACTTGGCTTCGCCGCCCATAAAGGTCGCAATAAATTCTTCGTTGAGGCTGACGCTGCCAACCGTAATCGTCGGTTTGTTGAGCAGTTTTTTTGTCCAACCCGCAAGGTTAAGGTCGGACCCGGCAAATTCCGGCTCCCAGAACCGTCGTGTGCTGCAATGGAAAATATCCACGCCAGCGTCAGAAATGGGCTGCAGAATCTCCAACAGCTCCTCTGGCGTGTTGGCCAGACGCGCGTTGTAGTCCTGTTGTTTCCACTGTGAGAAACGGAAAATGATCGGAAAGTCTTCCCCCACCTGAGCACGTATTGCCTGCACAATTTCCACAGCAAACTGGCTGCGTTTTGCACGTGATCCACCATACTTGTCGTCGCGCTGATTGAGACCTTCCCACAGGAAGTTGTCGACCAGATAACCATGGGCACCGTGAATTTCAACCGCATCAAATCCAATGCGTTTGGCAGCTGCTGCCGCATCTGCGAATGCCTGCACTATGTCGGCAATTTCCGCTGTGGTCAGCGGCTCCCCAACGGGTTTACCAGGCAAGGCCAGACCTGAGGGCGTCGCACTTGGATAGTCAGGAAATGGACCAGTGCCGGGCTTGCGCGCGCAGCCAATATGCCATAGTTGTGGCGCAATCTTGCCACCCGCCTGATGGACAGCTTCGACAACCTTGGC
>JAUSPW010000687.1 GCA_030652635.1 Pseudohongiella sp.
TGGCCAGCGCTTGACCGGCATCGGGGGCAGCACCCTGGAACCGCACGAACAAGCCGTGATTTGGGAGTTGCGCGTGCCGCGCACTTTGTTGGCGATGTTGGTGGGCGCGATACTGGCGCAATGCGGTGCGGTGATGCAGGGGGTGTTTCGAAATCCATTGGCAGATCCCGGCATCATTGGTGTGTCTGCCGGCGCAGCAGTTGGCGCGGTGCTGGCAATTTATTTTTCACCGCCCGCCATCAGTCAGTGGACCATACCGCTCGGGGCATTCCTGGCTGGGCTCGGTTGTGCAATGCTGGTGTATCAACTTGCACGCAGCCAATTTGGCACGTCGGTACTTGTGTTGTTGTTGGCCGGCATTGCACTGTCTGCCCTGGCTGGCAGCCTGATTGGGCTGATCAGTTACCTGGCCGATGATGCGCGTCTGAGGGATGTGAGCTTGTGGCAGATGGGCTCTTTGGCGGCGGCAGACAGTTGGCGTCTGTGGCTTTTGGCAGCCGCCGCAGTTTTGTTGACCGTGCGATTTAATCAACATGCACCCGCGCTTAACGCTTTACTGCTGGGCGAAGCTGAAGCGCGGCATCTGGGCATCAACGTCGAGGCATTAAAAAGTGAACTGATTCTGTTGGTCGCGCTGGGCGTTGGTCTGTGTGTTGCTGCTGCCGGGGTCATTGGTTTTGTCGGTCTGGTGGTGCCACATCTGATCAGAACGTTTACTGGCCCGGATCATCGCGCCTTGTTGCCACTCTCTGCGCTGGGCGGTGCCTTGTTATTGCTGCTCGCCGATCTGATATCACGCGTCATGATTGCACCTGCCGAACTGCCTGTGGGCATTGTCACTGGCCTGATTGGTGCGCCGTTTTTTGTATTGCTGTTGTTACAGATGAAAGGCAGGTTCTGACATGCTGACACTGCGCGATGTGCACATCCATCAAGGGCAGTTTGATCTGGCCATCGATCATTGGCAGAGTTTGCCGGGGGAACTCCATGCGTTGCTGGGTTGCAACGGGGCGGGCAAGTCCACATTGCTGCGCTGTCTTGCCGGTGAGATATCTCACCACGGCAATATCTGCCTGCATGGCCGCGAGCTATCGCTGTGGCCGTCGTCACTACGTGCCCGTCATCTGGGCGTGCTGCCACAATCGAGTCGACTTGATTTTGCATTTTCTGCGGCTGAAGTGGTGGCGTTGGGTGCCACTCCCTTACGCTTGAGCTGGCGGCATTTGCCAGCGGCAATTCGCACGATGATGGAATTGACTGACTGCGCAAACCTGGCTGAGCAAGCATTTCCAAGCCTGTCTGGTGGCGAAAAACAGCGGGTACAACTGGCGCGCGTGCTCTTGCAACTCAGTCAGGCAGAACAAGCGCCTTTTCTGTTGCTGGATGAACCAACCTCCGCGCAGGATCTGCATCAACAACACCACCTGCTCAGTCTGGTACGCGACCTGTGTATCCGGCGCGCTTACGGGGCTGTTGCGATTCTGCATGACCTCAACCATGCCTTGCGCTACGCGCACACCTGCAGCGTGCTGCATCAGGGCCAACTCTCCTGTCAGGGGCAGCCGGACAACATTCTGACCCCTGATACCGTGGCACAGCACTGGCGCTATCACGCCTGCTCGCTTGCCTACGGTGACGGCTTGCGGGTACTGGTGTGAGTCAACAAATGCCGCAAAAGGCGCGCCGGGGTATGCGATGGCAGGGAGCAGCCCGGCGCAAGAATCAACTTCTGCGGACCAGCCGCCACCAAAGCCTGATCAATACAGGCTTGCAATCCGGCAAGCGATAGCCCCGTAAAACTGGCTTCATTGATGCCACCCATCACACATTTGTCAGTCCACTGCCTCAGCGCGGACAAGGTGGGATTGCCTTCCAACTCGGTGGAAACATGCAGCACTTCAAACTCATAATCGCGTACGCGTTCTATCTGCAGCCCTTGCCCGTGAGCATGCAAAATACGCGTCATACCCGATGCCGCGATCAGCAATTGTTTGTCAAACGGTTGAATCCAATGCTCTACAATCTCGTCACGCCGTTCGCGCGCCAGACCTTTGTAGCGCTCGGCTGCAATAGCGCCGTGGGTGGCAAAAAAGCAGATGCTTAAACCTTGTGTCTGCAGCCAGTGCACATGCTCACAGCTGGCCTCCGTGATATAGGCCAGCGTATCCAGTGTTTGCTGAGGGTATTTCATCAACAGGGGCAATTGATCTGCACCCACATTACGCAGCAAATTCTGGAACGGTGAAAACAAGGTATCCATCATGACGCAGTGGTGCTGAGCGGACTCGATGACAGCAGAGACACACTGCTTTTGCTGCACAAAACACGGAGATTTATTGGCAGCGCGACCTATCTGAAGGATGTCGTCGGCATCGCGCAAATCATGTGAATCACTGACACTCAGTCGATAATCCGCATGAATTTTTAGCAGATCAGGTGAATACGTTTGTGCAAATGCGAGGTGCAACGCGGCGGTTTGCTCCGGGGGCAGATGTTCTGATCCAAAATGTATCCACGCGGTCACCGGCACCCTGTCAGTCTGTTGTCCGGCGATCGCTGCTGCAACACGTTGCTGCGCTGACATCTGAGCGGGCACACGTGATGACAACTGTTGTGACAACTGTGGTGGCTCCTGCGCAGACGACGCATGCAATGTTTTGGTGTTGCTCATAGTGCGTGCTGCTCAAGTCGCTGGCGTATTTCAGTACTTGAAATGCCCTCCGTGTAAGGTAACCACTCGCACACAATGCCGCGCGCCAGCAATGCCGGCTCCAGTTGCTTAAAGCGCTCGCTGCCTGCCCAGTCTTCGCTCACAAAAAACACATCGATAGGCCAGGCGCACAAGAATTCCACGGCAGCGTTAGTGTTATCCAGACCAATGTCAAACAACACTACCTCATCAACACAGGCCAGTGCACGCAACATCTCGCAGCGTTGCTGTTCATGAATGACGGGGCTCAGTCGCTTGGATTTTTGCAACAAGCGATCAGCACCCACTCCCAATTTAAGGCGATCACACCGACTGCGCGCCAATTGCAGAAAACGCACATGGCCGACATGCAACATATCAAAGGCCCCAATCGTGCCGCCGATGCGCAAGCTGTGATTGACTTCAGCTCGAGTCATGTCAACTCACCTTGTTGTTGCGTTGATCGGCTTTGCGCTGCACACCCGCGAACATTCCGGCCAACGGATCAGTCGGATCTCTTTTTTGTATCACGGTCAAAATACGCTGCATTCGGGGCAGATGGCCTTGGGTCCAGGCTTCCAACAATTTGAGTGCCGCCCATACCCGTGTGTACAGGGTCCAATTGCTCAACGCAGGGGTTTCCAATGTGGAATCAAACAAAGGGTCTGCTACACGCCAGTGTGCGCCGTACAATTCTGTCAGTACGGACTCGGGATGTTTGATGCGCCAAAAACGACCATCGGACTGAGTCAGCAACTCTGGCGCAAACGGCGAAAACCTCAGCACTCGCCCCTGTTCCCGATCCAGACCCCGCGGCCACCATCCGCCTATGACCTCGATATGTTGACGGTCAAAGGCGTAGGCAAACACATCCAGCGTGATACCGGTGTCTGCATCCAGAAAACACGCAAAGTTGTCAGCCTGTACCGGCACCCAGCTGCGTTTCCAGCCGTCGTTTGTCAACAACTGGCAAACTCGATTGAAGTAATTCAACGGCACAACAACGTCCAGATCTTTGTCGAAGGGCAGTAAACAGCCATCGCGTGTCAGCCCGAGTAACACCCCGCCAAAAGCAAACGCCACACAGTCGCGCTCGGCCAGCCCCGCAAGTGTGCGATTCATCAGCATCAGGGCTTTGTCGGGGTCAAACGCGCCTTTGATCGCAGGCTTTGCGTCAGGAACAGGCAGCGTGTTGGCAAACGCCAAGGTATCGTGCAGAGTCCCCAGCGCTCTGTTCAACAGAGGGATTGTTGCAAATGGGCTCGCAAACTGGGCAAGGCCCAGAGACAAGCCGAGACTGATGCGTTGTTGAGGCGACAAACGTAAGTGCTCAGCGTCAGCCAGCACGCGGGCAAATTGCAGGGCTGCAGACGTGGCATCTTTGGTGATCAGTTGCTGAGCCTGCCGCAACAGCGCTTCAACAGAGCCAGCTTGGTTCATGGACAAATATTCCGACTCTGCTTAAATAAATCAAAGGCTTATAGGGCAACCTTATGGCTTGGGTAACAGTTTAAGCTGACATTCTCACCCCGCGCAACCGCTAACATGACTTGATTATCAGACGGTTGTTGGGTGTCGTCACCG
>JAUSPW010000689.1 GCA_030652635.1 Pseudohongiella sp.
ACTTCGCCGCCACCCATGGAGAAGCCGATGATGATGACATTCTTTTCGCCGGTGTATTTGATAACGGCTGCAAGGTCATCACTCAAACTGTCGTAGTCGTACCCGTTCCAAGGTTGCGACGAACGGCCAAAGCCGCGGCGATCATAAGCTATGGCGCGATAACCTGCCTCAGCAATCGCCATCGCCTGATCATCCCAACTGTCGGACGACAGTGGCCAACCATGCAGCAGGATAACCGGTTGGCCGCTGCCCCAGTCTTTGACATAAAGTTCGGTTTTGTCTTTGGTGGTGATGTAAGGCATGAGAGTCACTCCTTGAATGCGTGCTGACAAACTGAACTCTAACTATAGGGAGTGATCAAAGCTCCGGCTGTTGGGTAGCGTACAAAGAGAAGTACTCATTGGGTTCTGAACAGCAGAGCACCTGATGACGCCGATGCTGCTGCGGGTTGGTTCCAACGCTTCTGGAGCTTCCGGGTAATTGGAATGTTGAAACGCTTTGACATGACAATGCAACCGCATTACCATCTAAGCATCAATCCAAATCCAAAGGAGACTGCTATGGACGCGACCCTGGAAGTCGAATCCACGCTCACCGATCGCTACCAGACCACCGTACCGGAAACCGTGCGCCGCGCTCTTAAGCTGGGCAAGCGCGACAAGATTCACTACACCATTCGCCCCAGCGGAGAGGTGGTGCTGACGCGTGCCGAAGCCCCTGACGGAGATGACCCGGTGCTCGGTCAGTTCCTCGGCTTCCTGGCCGCCGACATCATGCGTCATCCCGAGCGTCTGCAGTCCGTGGATGCCGGCCTCGTCCATCGGCTCCAGTCGCTGGTCGGTGGCGTCGATCTTGATCTTGATGCTGCCCTGTCGGCAGATGATGAATGACTACAGGGAAGCTCGAGCACTTGGTCATTCACGGCTGGACTGTCTTTGCTCATCCGCTGTTCCTCGCACAGATTGAAGCATTGGCGCGGCAGGTCGAGACCCTGAAGCAGAAGGACCCGGCAGGTTACTTAAAAAAGAACGCCAGCAAACGACTGATCGCAATCACCAAGCTGGCGTTCGATGTCATCCCGCAAGATCCAGCACGACCGGAATACCGCCAGGGTGGCACGCTTGGTGACGATCACAAACATTGGTTCAGGGCCAGGTTCTTTCAGCAGTACCGACTGTTCTTCCGGTACCACACCCCTAGCAAGGTAATCGTCTTTGCCTGGGTGAATGACGAAGATACCAAACGCGCTTATGAAAGCAGCAACGACGCCTACCGGATCTTTCACAAGATGCTGGAAAGCGGGAATCCACCTCATGAATGGGACCAACTCCTTGCTGAGGCGCAGAGAGAATCGCAGCGGATGCAGGAGTCGTTGGCAAGGGCTACAGCCCCGACGAGTCATATTTAGATGCGATTTAACACCTTAGCAAGACGTTCCCGGAGATAAAGGTGTTGATCGATGACGACATTCCCGACGACTGCGGCGTCGCCATCGAGTACACCATTCCTCAGACTGCCAAGCGCGTCGATTTCCTGCTAACGGGCAAGAACGCTGAGCAAAAACACTGTTTGGTTATTGTCGAACTAAAACAGTGGGAAACTGCCAAAACGACTGGGAAAGACGGCATCGTGGAAACGCGCTTCGCCCGTGGCCCGGCCGAAGTCAGCCATCCCTCTTATCAAGCCTGGAGTTACGCCGCGCTGCTCGAAGGCTATAACGAGGCTGTATACGATGGAGAAATCCGGCTCTCGCCCTGCGCCTACCTGCACAACTATCCCGACCATGACGGCGCTATCACCGATCCGATTTACGCCGATCATATCCGCCGCGCACCGCTGTTCCTGAAAGGCGACGTCGAGCGACGCCGC
>JAUSPW010000002.1 GCA_030652635.1 Pseudohongiella sp.
CGGTGACACCCGACGAATTGGGGTGTACACAGAACGGCAGCTCGGCGCTTTAAACGAAACCTGGTCATTCCCGGCATTGCCAACAACCGTCAATGAATTCCTGTCAGCCTTTCAAAAATTTGAGCTACAGGATATCGAACCGCGTCGACAGATTACCTGGTATCCCTATTTGTCGTCGGAATACGACGCCATCCGCAATGACAATGAAGTCAGGGCCGGTGCTGAAGTATTCTGGCGTCCCACGACCAATACACAGCTTTCCGCGAGTTTGAATCCAGACTTTGGCAACGTTGAAACCGATGACGTCGTGGTGAATTTGACTGCGTTTGAAACGTTTTTCCCGGAAAAGCGCGCTTTTTTCTTGGAAGGCCAGGATGTGTTTGCAACCTCGCCCAGAAACCAGAGCGCACGTGGTCCTGGTGGTCCAACCACCATGTTGAATACCCGACGCATCGGTAGCGCCGCGCTGTACTCGATACCTGCTGGTGTCAGTACCGTTGCGACCGATGTCAGTGCGCAATCTGACTTGATTGGTGCTGTAAAGTTTACCGGTCAGAATGGCTCCTGGCGCTACGGTACCTTATTGGCGTCTGAAGCGGACATGGATATCCTTGGTACGCGGCCCGACGGAACGGTGGTAAAACTGGATGCTGAAGGGCGCGACTTTACAGTTGGTCGTCTGTTGTACGAAGACACCGTTGGTGGCGGGCGCCGCTCCATTGGCTGGATGGGCACCTCCGTCAACCATTCGAAAGTGGATGCGATTGTTAACGGCGTTGATATGCACTACTTCTCAGCTGATGCGCGCTGGGTCTTTGATGGTCAACTGCTGCACAGTGACGTAAACGGTGTCCAAGGCCAAGGTGCAACCGCAGACCTGATTTTTCAACCGCAACGCGGCCGCCAACACCGTATAGCGGCGGGGTATCACGATGACAAACTTGAACTGAACACTCTTGGGTTTTTGACACGAAACGACTTGATGCACTTTGACTACAACTACAACCGTAACGAGTCAAACGTTGAAGGTTTACGATCGCGTAGCACCAGTATTTTCTTTTTTAATCAGTGGAACGGAAACAATGATTGGGTGAGACAAGGGGTTTTTGGTACCAGAAACTACACTTACCTGAATAACCATTCATCCATGCTTAGTCTGCGTTATTACCACCGCCGTGTTGATGACAGACTTGGGCGGGGCAGCGGCGATTATTATGTGCCCGGGCGATGGCAATTTGTCGCGAACTGGGAAACCGATCCTTCCAAAGTTATTCGTTATACCTTTGGTGTTGATGCCAATACCGAAGATCTGGGAGAGAAATGGTTAACAACTACAACGGGCATAAACTACCGGCCAGTTGATAACTTCTCGCTGAGCGCAGAAATGTCATACGCAGAGCGTGATGGACTGCTGGTGTACCGTGGTAATGGTCGTTATACCAGTTTTGAAGCGACACAATGGTCACCCAAATTCACCATGGACTATTTCATAAATGCTAGGCAGCAGTTGCGTTTCGGCATGCAATGGACCGGTCTTAAAGCTTATGAAAACAAGTTCTTGCAGGTGAATCCTAATAGAATAGAGCAACTGCGCGAAGTGCCTAAACCCAACCTGACCAGCGACAATTTCACAATCAGCCGCATGTCATTCCAGGCTCGATATCGTTGGGAAATCGCGCCCTTGTCGGATCTGTTTATCGTTTATACTCGCGGTGGCAATCTGCCCGGCAACACCTTTGATGACTACACCGGCCTGCTGACCGAAGCCTGGTCAGAACCTGTAGTGGATACGTTGGTAGTGAAGTTGCGCTACCGTTTGGGCTCTTGACCCCGAACGGGGTTGTGATGGAAAAGCGTT
>JAUSPW010000004.1 GCA_030652635.1 Pseudohongiella sp.
AAAAAGTGGAAGTTGATGAACGAATCGACCCCGATGACACCCGGGTTTTGTCGTTGCTGGAAAAAATGATCAAACAGCGCCGCGAGTCCATTCGTCAGTACGAGGATGCGCAGCGTCATGATCTGGCCGACATCGAAAAGGCTGAGATTCTGGTCTTGCAGGACTTTATGCCCGCCGCGCTCAGCGAGCAGGAAATTGACGCGATCATCACGCAGGCCATCAGCGACTCCGGTGCCGTAAATCCCCAGGAAATGGGTAAAGTCATTGCACTGGTTAAACCGCAAGTGGCCGGCCGTGCCGACATGGGCGCCATCAGCCAGAAAATAAAGAGCCGACTTAGCGGCGCCTGATCACACAGAACGGGGTCTGACATGGCTGGTCTGATTCCGCAATCCTTCATCGATGACCTGCTCAACAGAGCCGACATCGTTGAAGTGATCGACAAACGCGTCAAGCTCAAAAAAACCGGCAAGAACTATTCCGCGTGCTGCCCGTTTCATCAAGAAAAAACCCCGTCCTTCAGCGTAGAGCCTGACAAACAGTTTTATTACTGCTTCGGGTGCGGCGCTGCCGGTAACGCGCTTGGTTTTGTGATGAATTACGACCAGACCGAGTTCCCGGAAGCGGTGGCCTCGCTGGCGGCCGACTACGGATTAACGGTACCGCGCGAAGAAAAGTCCCCACAAAGCCAGAAGAAACGCCAAGAACACGAGGAACTGCTCAGCGCGCTCGAGCAAGCCAGCCTGTTTTACCAACAGCAGCTGCGTCTGCATGCGGCCCGCGACAGCGCGGTGAACTACTTAAAAGGTCGCGGTCTGACCGGGCAGATCGCCAAACGTTTTGGTATCGGTTTTGCGCCGCCAGGCTGGTCCAACCTGCTGACGCATCTACAGCAATACAAAATCAGCAAAACCGTGCAGGAACAGGCCGGTCTGGTGATTCCGAAAGAATCCGATCGCCGCCATCACGACGACGACACCCATTACGATCGTTTTCGCGACCGCATCATGTTCCCGATTCGCGACAGTCGCGGCCGAGTGATAGCCTTTGGTGGTCGAGTGCTGGGCGATGAAAAACCCAAGTACCTGAACTCCCCGGAAAC
>JAUSPW010000006.1 GCA_030652635.1 Pseudohongiella sp.
AGGTGACAATAAACTACCTGACGTGGATGATACCTTTTTTAAGTAGGGGACGGAGGGATCAAATTTTGATCCCTCCGTCCCCTACTTAAAAATTACGCATTTAAACCTTCTGCGGGTTGCCGCCGTCATAATGATCAAACACGGGAACTGTTTGATATGTCAGCTGAGATAACACAGGTTATACGTTCTGCGCAGAACGGCGATCGCAAGGCGTTTTATGTGCTGTATCAGCAGCATATAGCGCGGGTATACGCCGTGTGCTGGCGATTGCTGGGCGATGTGCAGAAGGCGGAAGATGCTTGTCAGGAGATTTTTATCAAGGTCTGGCAGCGGCTGCCCGAGTTCAAAGGTGACAGTTCCCTGTCAACCTGGCTGCACAGCATCGCAACACGCACTGCCATTGATGTGTGGCGCCTGGACAAGCGGCTGCATTTTGTAGAAGCAGAGGAAGTTGAAGCCACTGCCGATAATGCTCAACTGCTTGACCACAAGGTTGTCGACGCAGAGGTGAGAGATATGGAGAGGGCCATTCAACGTTTGCCGGCGCAGGCCAAGGCTGTGTTTGTGTTGTTTGCGCTGGAAGGCTATCAGCACACAGAAATTGCAGCGATGCTAGGCATAGCGGAAGGCTCCAGCAAGGCGCAGTACCACCGGGCACGACAGTTGTTAAGAGGATTTTTAGGTGAAGACTGATAACGAGCTTGATCAGATCATAAATAGTTTGCCCCGCGAGATTGCGCCCCAGCGTGATCTTTGGGCAGGTATTGAGCTCAGACTGGACGAGCAAGCGCAAGTCAGTAAGAAACAACAGCGTCCGGTAACGCACTTTTTCATGGGCAGTCGATGGGCCGCCATGTTTGCATTGGCGCTGGTAGGTGCGCTTTGGTGGGGTGAGATGGGTCGTAATCCGGGTCAGAGCACTCAATCAGGTGACTTCTTGCAGATTCCGGCAGATCAACAGATTGTCGCGACTTATGAGTCAATCAAGGCCGAACGGATAAACAGTCTGGGCCAGGTCAGTGCTGACCTTGGCAATTGGCAATATCAAATGGCTGTCTGGGATCAGGCCATCAGTGAAGTGCAGGGCGCGCTTTATTACTACCCCGAAGAGCCCGCGTTGCTGGCGCAGATGCAAGGCATTTATCAACAACAAGTCGAGTACCTGCAATTGGTCAGCTCGCTTGATACCAACAATTTAATCTGGATGGAGAACGAGCAATGAAAGCGATTATAAATCTGACAGCCGCACTGTTAATGCTGGCCAGTGTCATGTTGATGCTGCTGGCACAAGATGTCCTCGCTGCCCAGGATCAGCAGGCCATCGATGAAACCCGTCAGGTCAGTGTCAACGAAAAAATTACGATAGAAGCAATGCGCGGTGAGGTTCGTATTCGAGCCGGCGCGGATAACACATTTATGGTCAAAGGCTTGCTCGATGAGCTTGCCGAAGGTTTTGAGCTGGAATCTGCCAATGGTTTTACACGCTTTGTGGTACTGATGCCGCGCTCCGTGCGGGGCTGGAGAAACGAAGACGGCAATGATCTGGAGTTTATCGTTCCAGCCAATAGCGATATTGAATTTTCGGGCGTTAACGCCGAGGTACAAATTGTAGGTATTCTGGGCGGCGCAAAGGTAACTACGGTAAATGGTGAGATTGATGCTGCCGATTTGGGTGGAGTTGTTGAACTAAAAACCGTCAACGGCCCCATTAACAGCAGCAACCTTCGTGGTCGCGTCAGTTTGCAAACGGTTAACGGCGAAATCAGCGACAGTGGCTCCGCCGGAAGGCTTAATGCCAGCACTGTTAATGGTTCTATGGAGATTGATAGCGCAGCGGAAGAAGTCCGCATCAGCATGGTCAACGGTGAGGTCGACGCAACGCTGAATGGCGCGCAGTTGCTGGAGTTTGACGGGATAAACGGTCAATTGGCGATTCATGTTCTCAACTCCATGTCGCCCCGTATCAATGGCAGCAGCGTCAGTGGACAAATCGAGTTGCGTCTTGATAGAGATATTGATGCCCGTTTTAATTTGCGCACCAGCGTTGGCAGTCGAATTGACAACGGCATCAGCAATGACCAGGCGGTACGGCCTCAATACGGCCCGGGTCGCAGTCTGCAATTTACCACCGGCCAGGGTAATGGTTCTGTTGAGTTGACAACCGTCAGTGGCGCTATTGAAGTTCGAGGTAACTGAGGGCTGCGCGCGCATGGACACACTGCATGGAGCGGTGTAGGCTTCGGTCATCAAAACTGAAGCCTCAATACCCTTCCAGGAGAAGATCCGTGCGCAAACTCAATCGATTGTCTGCGGCTATTGCTGCCCTGCTGATCAGTACCACCTCAACCCAGGCTCAACAAACCGACTGGGCGGCTATCGATGAAGAAACCCTGAGACATTTTCAGGCCATCGTGCGCATGGACACGGCAGATCCCCCTGGCGTTGAAAAGCCACTGTCGGATTATCTGGTGTCGGTTTTGCAGCAGGAAGGTATTGAAGTTGAAGTGTTTTCCCTCGATCCCAATCGTCCCAATGTTGTTGCGCGTCTGCGTGGCAATGGCAGCAAACGCCCGCTGCTGATGATGGCGCATCAGGACACGGTGAATACCGACCCCAGCAAATGGGTGTTCCCACCGTATAGCGCTGAGCGTGATGGTGGCTGGATTTATGGCCGGGGCACGGTGGATGACAAAGACAATGTGGTTGCCAGTCTGATGACCATGTTGATGCTCAAACGTCAGGGCGTTGAACTGGATCGTGATGTGATTTTTCTCGCCGAATCCGGTGAAGAAGGCGCAACACAGATTGGCATCCAGTTTATGACCGAGCAGCATTTTGATGCGATTGACGCGGAGCACTGCATTGCAGAAGGCGGCAGCGTCGTGCGTCAAGGGGGGCAGGTGCATTATGCAGGCGTACAAACAGTTGAAAAGTTACCGCGCGCCATTACCTTGACCAGCACGGGTATTGCCGGCCATGGCTCCGTGCCATTGGAAAGCAACTCATTAGTACACATGTCCAAGGCCATTGCAGCGGCTGCGGATTGGCAACCGCCGATTCGTCTGAGTGATACCACCACATCGTATTTCTCACGCATGGCATCGGTCTCTTCTCCGGAAGCCGCTGCGCGTTATCGAGCCATGCTTAACCCGGGTTCTGCGGAAGGCAGAGCGGCGCTGGCCTGGATGAAATCCAATGAGCCACGCAACGCTGCTGTGCTGTTCAGTACTATTTCCCCAACTATCGTAAATGGCGGATATCGCGTAAATGTGATTCCGTCGGAAGTGACTGCAACCCTGGACGTGCGCTTGTTGCCCGATGAAGATCCCGAGCAGTTCATCAGCGCGCTGCGTGAGGTCATCAACGATGAAGGTATTGCCGTGAACTGGGCATCCCGAAACACGCGACCTGGCGCTTCCACACCGCTGGATACTGACGCGTTCCGGGTGATCGAGCAGGTTATGCAAGAGGTTTATGGCGCAACCGTCATCCCGACCATGAGCACGGGTGCTACCGATATGGCATATCTGCGTGCCAAAGGCATTAACTGCTACGGCATTGGCCCGGCGATAGATGCTGAAGATGGCCCTTTGGGTTTTGGTGCTCACAGTGACCAGGAGCGTATTATTGAGGCCGAGCTGTATCGGTTTGTGCGCGCAAACTACGACATCGTTGAGCGGTTGGCTGGTGCCAACTGAGTTGACGGAACTGGCGTGTCTTTCCAAATTGAATACTGATATCGGGAAACCATGATCATGAAAAAATCGCTATTGGCGCTTGCCATCGTGTTGGCAATAGCCGGGTGTTCCGAGCCGGAAGCTCCGCAACAGTCACTGGCCAGCGATGCAGCAGCATCTGCGGAATCACCGCTTACACAAGCGGCAGTCAACGAAGAGACTACAGAGTCTCAGCGACTGACCGCTTGGCTGGATGAGCAGTTCACTGCGGAATTGAGTTTCAGTCCGCAGCGTCGTACGCGCCTAGGTGATAAAACCGACTACGACAAGCTCGATGATGTGTCAGAGGCGGCGATGGATCGTTTGCTAGAGTGGCGGCGCAACAGTGTTGCCGAGATGCGATCCACGTTCAGCTACGAGCAGCTGAGCGAAGACGCAAAAGTGTCCTGGGATATCTGGGAGTACGCACTTGAGCGAGCGGAGCGCAGCGAAGCATTCCGCCATCACGATTACATTTTTGGACGTGGTGGCCCGCATGCCGGACTGCCCAATTTCCTGATCAACTTCCATCGTGTTGATGAAGCGTCAGATATGGACGCATACATCTCGCGCCTTACACAAATGGATGAGGTAATGCGACAGTACCTGCAGCGTAGTTTGCGCGCTGTAGAGGCAGGCATTCGTCAGCCCAGATTTGGCTACGACTACGCCATTGCAGAAATTGATCGCGTGACACGTGGTGCACCGTTCACGGAAGTAGGGGTGTCACCGCTGATGGGTGACATTGAAACCAAAGTCACGACGCTACTTGAAAACGGTCAGATTGATCAGGTTACTGCGCAACGCATGCTGGCTCAGGCCGAGACCGCCTTGCTGGAACAGATGAAGCCTGCGTATGACGAGGTGCTGGCCTGGCTGAATGCGGATCGTAACAATACGCCGGAAGATGCCAATGGTGTTTGGGCGCTGCCGGAGGGCGAGGCGTATTACAATCATAGGCTGTATCTGATGACAACGCTGGAACTGACGGCAGATGAAATTCATGACATCGGCCTGGCAGAAGTGACGCGTATCCGTGCCGAGATGGAAGCGATCAAAGATGCGGTAGATTTTGAAGGCACCCTGGCCGAGTTTTTTGTTTTTATGCGGGAAGACCCACAGTTTTACTTTCCGAATACCGATGAAGGGCGGCAGGGTTATCTTGACCTGGCCAACGTGTATCTGGATGCCATGAACCTGAAGTTGCCGGAGTATTTCGGGATTCTGCCCAAAGCAGATCTGGTGGTCAGGCGCGTGGAGTCATTCCGTGAGCAGGATGGTGCTGCCCAGCACTACGCTTCAGGTACGCCGGACGGCTCAAGACCCGGTGTGTTTTATGCGCATCTATCCGATATGAACGCCATGCCGCGTTATCAGCTAGAAGTGATTTCTTATCACGAAGGTAATCCCGGCCACCACATGCAGATTTCGATTCAGCAAGAGCTCACCGGTATACCGCGTTTCCGCACGCAATACGGCTTTACGGCATTTTCGGAAGGATGGGGTTTGTATACCGAAGCGCTCGCCAAAGACATGGGTTTTTATGAGGATCCATATTCTGATTTTGGACGACTGGCCACCGAAATTTGGCGGGCAATCCGCTTGGTAGTAGATACCGGAATGCACGCCAAGCAGTGGAGTGAAGAACAGGCGGTTCAATACTTTCTGGACAATTCACCGCAACCGGAAGCTGCGGTGCGAGCGGAGATTCAGCGCTACCTCACCGGCGCCGGACAGGCGACTGCCTACAAGATTGGTATGTTAAAAATTCAGGAATTGCGTGCAACCGCCATGACCGAACTGGGTGACAAGTTTGACTACCGAGGTTTTCACGACACTGTGCTTGGCGGTGGCGCATTGCCTATGCCCGTATTGGAAGCGCAAGTCATGCGCTGGATAGAGCGGGTCAAACAGGAGAGCATTACACAATGATTACCGTTCATCATTTGCGCATTGGCCGCTCAATTTTTACAGTCTGGCTGCTGGAAGAGTTAGGCGCGGACTATGAATTACAGGTCTATTTGCGCGACCCCAGCACATTTCGCGCACCGCCAGAGTTAAAAAGTATTCATCCACTAGGTAAGTCACCCGTGATTGAGGATAATGGGCAGATCATTGCTGAGTCCGGCGCGATTACCAGTTACCTGTTGGAGAAATTTGACGGTCAACATGTCATGCATCCAGATCGCACAGATTTAAAAACCTGGGCAACATTTACTCAATGGCTGCACTATCCTGAAGGGTCGGTTTTTTTGCCATTGCTGATCAAAATGTTGCTGCTTCGAAACAGTCAGCCGCACGCAGCACTCGATGCATTTTCAAGCGCCGAAATCAAATTACATCTGGATTACATCAGTCAGCAGTTGTCGGACAAGCCATTTATTCTGGGCGAGCATTTCAGCGGCGCAGATATTGGCATTACCTATGTGGTATCGCTCGCGAAACGCATTGGTGTATTGAATGACTATCCAATCTTGCTGTCGTATCTTGAAAAAAATATAGCGCGGCCGGCATTCAAGCGCGCGATTGAGCGGGCAGTAGAGTAAGCATCAGGCAGGCACAAGACAGGAAAAATGGGCTATTGGGTTTTTAGCTGCTTGTGCTAGGCTGGTAACACATAATAACAAGGGGAGATAGTCACTGTACTTGTTGTACTCCTCCATACCCAAAGGTAGCAAGTAATGCGTCTATCCGGTTTTCACCTGTCCCGTGTTTGTCAGCCTGCCCGTTCACTGCTGTTAGCTGCCATCTGTTTTGCCTCGTCGCCAATCGCCACTGCGCAAGTCGGTAATACCCAAACGCTCGATCCCACCGGTCCTATGCCTTACAACATCGTCGTCGACTGGATGCAGCCCTTTGCTCAGCAAGGGTATACTTGGGGTGGTAACTCCGGTATTCACGTTGAATCCAAAGACCGCATCCTGATTGTGCAGCGTGGTGAAACCCAGTTACCCGATCCGCTGCCACCCGAATACACCAATTATGCCGGATCTATGGGCTGGAACGTCATTCAAGGTCGTGGCCGTACCTGGCAGAACCTGTTGTATGTCATCAACAGTGATGGCGAGCTTCAGGAAGTGTGGGATCAGTGGGATCACCTGTGGGCAGGCACCGATGGCCCCGGCCCTCATCGTTTACGCGTCAGTCCCTATGATCCGGAACGTAAAGTCTGGGTAGTTGAAGAGACGGGACACGTCATCTATATTTTTTCCCAAGACGGCAAAGAGTTGCTCAAGACACTGGGCGAGAAAAACGTATCTGCGTCTGACCGCACCCATTTTGGCAAACCACAAGACGTCGTATTTTTGCCCGATGGGCATGTGCTGGTAGCCGATGGTCTGGAAAATGCCCGGGTTGTTGTTCTTAACAGTGAAGGTGAATATGTCTCTGAATTTGGTACGCGTGGGGAGCAGCCAGGTCAGTTCCTGAGTGTTCATGGTATGGCGTTAGGCCCAGATAACATGCTGTACGTGGTCGACCGTGATGCATTGAATGTGCAGGTGTTTGAGCATGTCAATCGTGGTGTCGCCGGTGCTGTACCTGAATTCGAGTTCAGGGCGCGTTGGTTAGGTCCCAATTTTCCACTCGACATTATTGTGAGTGATGAATATGCCTGGGTAACTGATATTCGCCCAACCAAGGTGATTCAGTTTGATCTGCAGGGCAACCATGTTTACACCTGGTTGCTGCCCCCGGATGGTCCAGGGGCCTGGCTGGAAATGCATTCGTTTGCAGTCGATGCCGATGGCAATTTGTACGGCACGGACAATCAATATGCCAGACCGCAAAAACTGGTGCCGCGCGCGGATGCCGATCCAAAACATCTGATTCAGCCACAATATATTCCACGATAAAAAATGAGCGAAGGAGAGGAAAACCCTCTCCTTCAAACCCGTTAGTGTTTCGGTGGTCGCGGCACCAATATCGGTGTGTTCTGTTTGTACTGCTGGTAGGTGATCTCTGCGCCCCAGCGCTTGTCTGATCGCGCTTCCAGCAAAGGTATTCCGCTGACACGGGTCAACAGCAAAATTACAAAAACCGGCGAAATCAGACTGATCAGTTGCCAGCCGCTGAGCACCGGTGCAGCGACCATGGCTACTCCTACCCAAAGCAGAATTTCACCAAAATAGTTCGGGTGCCGTGACCATGCCCATAAACCACTCGTAATAAATTTGCCATCGTTGGCGGGCACTGCTCTGAAGCTACGCTTTTGTCGGTCGGCGATAATTTCGATGAGAAAACCAATCGCCCACAGGCAGATACCGATATACGCAACAGTTTCCAGGGGAGCTCTTTGCGTGCTGGTAATTGCGGTCAGCGCGGCGGCACTGGTAACAAAAACCCACAAGGCCTGAATGCTCCAGGTGACCAGAAATCGGGTGAATATTGGTTTGATGGCATCAAAGCGGCCGTCGGAGCCGTCTTTTCTGACACGCAAAAACAGAAAGCTGCCCAGTCGGGTAGCCCAGATACAAATCAGCAGGGTCAACACGATAGCCCGCAGATCCTGATTGGGCGACAGGTTCAGAGCCACCAAGGCCAGGGTGACAAAGCACAAGCTACCGGTCAAATCAAAATAGTGTTCTGTCTGCGCCAGCCATGACGGCAAAAAAATCAGCCAATTGATGGCAAAAGACACGCCCGCGCATAACACCAGCACTGGCATGCTCACGCCTGCCAGCTCAGTTATTGCGCCATTTTGACTGCCTGCCAGCGCGATAGCGGCCGCCACTGCGAGGGTGATGAGGATGACCAGGACCATACGGCCATGGTTTATCTTTTTGGAATTGTTATTGTCTGCTGTGCCTGATTGGCTCATGGCGTCTCCCTGATGCTGGTATTCACTTTGATTTTATTTGTTCTTGTACGTGCGCTGATCAGTTTCAGTTTAACGCGTGTTTCAGTGAGGCTCATAGTACCTGGCAAAAGGAGTACCTAGCGACAGATGCACCGAGCGAGTCCGCGGGCGCCACGAATAAAATTCAGTTGGCGGTGTAATATCGGGGGAGGGTTGTGAAAATCACGCTGGCAGGTGACGACAAACATATGAATATTGATCTGACTATTGATCGGGAGATCTTGCAGCGTTGCATCAGACGAGACCGTGATGCATTCAGGCTGGTGGTTGAACAACTAAAACGCCCGGCGTATTACCACGCACTGTCCTTGGCAGGAAACCCGGAAGACGCCATGGACATATCGCAAGAAGCGTTTGCCAAGGCTTGGCAGTCGATTACTACCTTTGATGCGACGCTGGCGTTTTACCCTTGGTACTACACCATTTTGAAGCGCTTGGCGCTCAATCTGCTGCGCGCCAAAAAGCGCCATCCTGAGTCAAGTCTGTCGCAGGCGCAAGAATCCTTGCTGACCGACACGGATGTGGAACACAGTTTTGCCATTGAAGAGGTGTCGACCAGATGTTCTCCGGAAAACGTGAGGATCAGGGAACAGACACAGCAACAGGTCAGACGGGCATTTGCAGAATTGTCGCTGGAAGACAGCGAGATTCTCAGTCTGAAAGATATGCATGATTACGCTTACAAAGACATCGCCGTGATGTTGTCCATCCCTATCGGTACGGTGATGTCACGTTTGTATACAGCGCGCAGCCGTCTGCGAACCCAGTTACAGGAGCTAGGTTATGAACACTCGTGATACCGCGACAAAAATAGATAAACAACGCATCAGAGAGCTGATGATGGCGCAACTTGACGGGGAGAGTTCACCGGAGCAGGATGCGGAGGTGGCGCTCTGGGTGCAGTCAGATCCGGTTTTGCTCAGGGAGTTCGAGCATATGAAGGCCCTCAAGATACTGACTGCTCAACAACGTCCGGCCGACCTGCCACCAGAAAAATGGGATCAATACTGGCAAGGTGTTTACCCGCGCCTTGAGCGTGGTCTGGGCTGGATACTGATGTCCTTGGGCGCTTTGGTACTGCTTATGTATGGCAGCTGGGAGATCGCCAGAGAGTGGATATTAAGTCCGGATATTCCTATGTGGATCAAAGCTGCGGGTATCAGCTTCTGGACAGGACTTGCCATCCTGTTGATATCGGTAATCAGAGAGAAGTTGTTCCTTCATAAACAAGAACGTTACAAGGATATTCAGCGATGATCATCAGCCCTTCTTCGACAGTTGCAGGAAAGAGTGTTTCACGGACTTTGGGGTTGGCACGGGGTAACACCATCCGTGCCAGACATGTGGGGCGCGACATTATGGCCTCACTCAAGATGTTGATCGGTGGCGAGATTGAGGATTACACCAAAATGATGGCGGAGTCTCGTGAGCAGGCGCTGGATAGAATGGTGGCAGAAGCAAAAGGCTTGGGCGCCAATGCGGTGCTTGACGTGCGATTTTCAACCAGCTACATAATGACGGGTGCAGCAGAGATTCTGGTGTATGGAACCGCCGTAGTGCTGGAATAAGCAAAGCCATCCGCCAGGCTCACTTGACTGTGTGGGTGGAACTGCTTATGGTTCCGACCCAAACGGCAGGCTTGGCGGAAAAAATAACATGACGGGTCTGGATCCGGATTATCGGCATCGCACGACGCTCAGATTCAGCTGGGCCTTGCTGATTTTGTTCAGTGTCGGCGCGATTGGACGACTGTTTGTCCAGTACTTGCCGGACGTGTTGATCTGGCTGGGCGCCGTTAATGTGTTGGTGTCATTAGCCATCTATCTGATCATCCGGTCCAAGCGTTACCCAGGGGCTGAGCCCGGGTTAGTTCTATTTCTGTGCCTGTTCTGCACCATCCCCTTGTATTTAGGCACTGGCGGCGTCAACAGCCAGTATGTCTACTTTATGACGCTCATCCCTATGATGGCCGCGTTGCTTGGCAGTGTACGTCTGACCTGGACAGTATGTGTCATTCAAATGGTACTGATATTCCTAATGAATATGTTTGGAGATCTGATACCGGATTTGACGGGATTCCCGTTTCTGGAAGATAAAACCCGTGTGCGCAGTGTTTGGCTGATGTTGGGTGTATTTATTGGCAGTTACTTCGGCGTGTATTTTCGCAAAGCCTATGATGAACAGTCAGAGTTGTTGGACAAACTGGCTGGAATCGATCATCTCACCGGGCTTTTAAATCGACGCGGGCTCAAAACCCGCCTCGACGAAGAGTTACAGCGCAGCACGCGATCAGGCAGTCCCTTATCCGTGTTGATGTTGGATGTTGATTTTTTCAAACAATTTAATGACAAGTATGGTCATGCGGCAGGTGACGAGTGTCTTATCAAGGTGGCGCGTTGTTTGCGTAAGCACACCCGTGCTGAAGATATTGTGTCGCGTTATGGCGGTGAGGAGTTTCTGATTGTTCTCATCAATGCCGATGTGCAGGAAACCATGGGCGTCGCAGAAAAGTTGCGTCAGGCCATCAACGAGCTTGATCCGGTGGCTGGCAGTGCAAAAATCAGTGTCACGATTGGCGCAGCTTCCTTGCCAGCAGCAGATCCTTTAATCACATTGCCCCATGCCGAAGAGTTGATCCGACAGGCTGATGAGGCCTTGTATCGTGGTAAAGAGGGCGGTCGAAATCGTGTTGAGCTCGCTGACCATGCGGCCGGAATGGCTTCAACCTGAAGCCGGCAACCAGGCCTCAAGCGCTTTCCAGCGCCTCCCAACGCGCGTAATGATCCTCAAGTTTTGTCTGTAGCTCTCCCAGTTTTTGAAGTGCATTTTGCACAAGCTTTGGGTCTTGTTCGTAAAAGCCTGGCGCTGCCATCAAGGTTTCCACACTGCCAATCTCAGATTCCAGTTTTTCAATTTGTTTAGTGATCTGATCAAGCTCGCGCTGGACCTTTTGGCTATGTTTGGGAGCGTTGCTGTGGGATGCCTGCGTGCTGGCGGCAAGGGTAGGGCTGACTGTCACGCTCGTGTTTGCAGCCTTGGCAGCGATGGCGGCCGCAGGTTTGCTGATGACATCTTCGTCTTCAAAGGACAGCATTTTGCCGCCTTGTCGCAGCCAGTCCTCATAACCGCCCACATATTCTTTAACAACCCCTGGGGCCTCAAACACAATACACTGGGTAATAACGTTATCGAGAAACTTCCGGTCATGGCTGACAATCAGCAGGGTGCCGCTGAATTCGAGCAGTAACTCTTCGAGCAACTCCAGGGTTTCCATGTCCAGATCGTTTGTTGGTTCATCCAGCACAATCATGTTGGCAGGTTTGCTGAACAACTTGGCCAGGATCAAACGGTTTTGTTCGCCACCTGACAGTGACTTGATGGGCTGGCGGGTACGTCTGGGCAGGAACAAAAACTCCTGCAAGTAACTGATGACGTGTTTGTTTTTGCCATTGATTTCAATGAATTCACGACCCTCAGATAAAAAGTCGATGACGGTTTGTTCGGGGTCCAGTTTGTTGCGCAGTTGGTCAAAATACAAAATCTCAAGATTGGTGCCGAGCTTGACCTCGCCTGAATCCGGCTGGATTTCACCCAATAGAATACGTAACAACGTGGTTTTGCCACTGCCGTTGGCGCCAATAAAACCTACCCGGTCACCGCGTATGATTTTGGTCGAAAAATTATTGAGAATGGGTTTGTTGCCATACTGATGATTGAGGTGGGTAGCTTCGATGACAATTTTGCCTGAGCTGCCTGCTTGTTCGAGGGAGAAGCTGGCTTTTCCGGACAATTCGCGGCGTTGACTGCGCTCTTCGCGCATTTTCTTGAGGGCGCGCACGCGGCCTTCGTTACGCGTACGGCGCGCCTTGATGCCTTGTCGGATCCAGACTTCTTCCTCGGCAAGGCGTTTATCAAACTCCATGTTGGTTTTGTCTTCGGCGGCTAGTTGCTGCTCGCGGAACACCAGAAAAGACTCATAGTCGCCATCCCAGCTACGAATGTGCCCCCGGTCCAGTTCGATGATGCGGTTACTTATCTTCTGCAAAAACTGTCGATCGTGGGTGATTACCAACACGGCGCCACGGAAATCGTTGATGGCTTTTTCCAGCCACTCAATGGTTGGAATATCCAAGTGGTTTGTGGGCTCGTCCAGCATCAACAGGTCGGGTTCACTGATCAATGCTCTGCCGAGTGACGCGCGACGGCGGCTACCACCAGACAGTGTTTTCATGCGCGCGTCTGCTGGCAGCGACAGCATATCCAGCATGCCTTCGATTTTATGTTCAAACGCCCAGCCATCACGCTCTTCGATCTGTTTTTGCAGGGCGCCCATTTCATTGAGATTTTTTTCGTCAGACCAGTCCAGATCGTCGTCATGGGTCAGCGCGTGATAACGCTTCAGAATATCGCCGAGGCCTTCAATGCCGCTAGCGATGTAGTCATAGATGGTCTGCTCATCCTGCGCGGGCAGATTCTGGTCCAGATAGGCAAGACGAATGCTCTCTGCGCGCCATAAATCGCCGCTGTCGGCGATGATCTGTCCCATCAGAACTTTCATAAACGTAGACTTGCCCGCACCGTTTTGACCCAGAATACCAATACGTTCACCCTTGTGGATGGTCATTGAAACACCATCCAGCAATGGGTTGTCACCAAAGGCAAGTTGGAGATTGCTTAATCTAAACAACAACATAGCTGCTTTTTATCCTGGGTTGTGTTGCGCGCGGCAGTGGTTTTTTTGGCTTGTATTTGAGGCCGCGCAGTATAAACTTAAGCGCATGTAGATGACAGCTGGCCGTTACACAGCTCCACCAAAAAGGACTATTGTGATCAAGACCGATCAACTCCCGCTCGCCATTCACGCTACCCTCGAGGCTTATTGGCAGCGCCTGCAAACCGCTGCTAAACACGACACCTCGAGTGCGGCGCACACGCTTGTCGCGCTGCTTGAATCTCAGGACAAGTTTTCCAGTCAGCTGGCGCTGGTCTGGTCATGCAGTGACTATGCAGCCAATGTGTGTATTCAGCATCCTGAATTGTTGTTGGAGCTGCATCAAAGCGGCTCATTATTACATCTTTGCCCGGACGGTTTTCACGCACCCCTGCAGGATGTACTTGGCAGTCTGTTTCCAGCACATGCAGACAGGCTCGATGAGGCAGAGCTTAAAAAACGCCTACGTCTTTTTCAGCAAAAACACATGCTGCGACTGATCTGGCGGGATGTCACGCATCTGGCTTCTGTGCGCGACACCGCTGCGGAAGTGTCGGCGCTTGCCGAAGCTGCGATGGATGTGACTCTGGAGTTGCTGCATCAGTGGTTGGTTCTGACGCTAGGCAAGCCCATCGGGCAGCGCTCAGGCCAGGAGCAGCGCATGGTGGTGCTCGGCATGGGCAAGCTTGGGGCAGGGGAATTGAATCTTTCGTCAGATATTGACCTGATGTTTGCCTATCCTGAAGCCGGCGATACTCAAGCGACAGCTGCCGGTAAATCGGTCAGTTGCCAACAGTTTTTTATAAAACTCGGTCAACAATTAATAGATGTGCTCGATACCATCACGGTTGATGGATTTGTGTTCCGTGTTGATATGCGGCTGCGCCCCTTTGGCAGCGAAGGTGTGCTTGCCTGCAGTTTTGACGCGATGGAAAACTACTACCAGTCGCAAGGGCGAGACTGGGAGCGTTATGCCATGATCAAAGCGCGCGCCGTGGCCGGCGATATCCGTTCAGGTGTTGATCTGTTGAATAGGCTGCGGCCCTTCAGCTACCGGCGTTACCTTGATTTTTCCGCCTTTGAATCGCTGCGCAGTATGAAGCAGCAGATCAACAAACAAGTGCGCAAAAAAGGCATGAATCAGGATATCAAGCTCGGTGCTGGTGGCATTCGTGAGGTTGAGTTTGTGGTACAGGCACTGCAAATGGTGCATGGCGGGCGCGACAAACGTCTGCAGCAAACCTCACTGTATGCTGCCATGGATACCTTGCAGGCCGCTGAGTATTTGCCTGCGGACATCGTCCAGGCCTTGCGCACTGCGTATAGTTTCTTGCGGGATCTGGAACATAAGCTGCAAGGTTTTGCCAATAAACAAACACAATCACTGCCTGCGTCAGCTGATGAGCAATTGCGCGTTGCTATCGCAATGGCGGTGCCGGATCTAAAAAGTGCCAACTGGAACGATCTGATGTCAGTGCTTGAACAGCATCGTGCCATTGTCCGGCAGCACTTCAGTGATGTCATCCATACTGAAGAAGACGATGACGACGCCAGCCGACATAATGTCGATGACGCAGAAATGCAGTCACTCTGGCATGGGGATCTGACCGCGGAACAAGCCATTCCAATGTTGTCCGCTTTAAAATTTGAAGCCCCTGAAAAAACCTGGCAATTATTGACTGAGTTCAGAAAGGACAAAGTATTTTTTACACTGCCTGCTGAAAGTCGCCAACGCTTCACCCGCTTTATGCCGTTGTTGTTGGCAACGCTGGCACAGGAAAAGACGCCCAGCCTTGGTTTTGAACGCGTCATGAAGATGGTTGAGGCGGTGGCTCGTCGTACCGCCTATCTGGTGCTGCTGGCAGAAAACCCGCGCGCCATGAAGCAGTTTGTCCACCTGTGCACAGAAAGCCCATTTGTGGCAGAGTTTTTGAGTCGTCATCCAGTGTTGCTGGATGAATTGCTGGGTACCATGAAACAGCCGCCTGAAAAATCGACGCTGCAAGAAGAGTTGGCTCAGGGTTTGTTACGAATTGGCGAAGACAATTTTGAAGAGCAAATGGAGTACCTACGCTATTTCAAACAGACACACACGCTGCAGGTAGCCGCTGCCCAGATCAATGGCGCCATGACCGTCATGAAAGTCAGCGATTACCTGACATTCACTGCCGAGGCCGTGCTTGAGCAGGTGCTGGCGCTGTGTTGGCAAAACCTCACCCGCAAACATGGTTACCCGGTCAATAGTGCAGGGCAGCATGGCGAGATGGATTTTGTGGTAGTTGGGTATGGCAAGCTTGGCGGTATCGAGCTGAGTTATCTGTCTGATCTGGATCTGGTGTTTCTGCATGACGGTACGTTGGATGAAGATACCGTATGTGCCGAAGGCCAGCGCAGTATCAATAGCCGCGAATTTTATACCCGCATGGCTCAGCGCGTGATTACCATGTTGGGTACCAATACGGTGTCAGGTAAATTGTATGACGTGGATATGCGGCTGCGGCCCTCGGGTGAATCTGGTTTATTGGTGAGCACCTTGCCGGCTTTTGAACAGTATCAGCTCAAGGAGGCCTGGACATGGGAGCATCAGGCATTGGTGCGGTCGCGGGCAGTGGCAGGGTCTCCGCGCATGTCTGGGTTATTTGAGTCCGTGCGCGCTGGCGTTTTGTCTAAACAACGCGATCTGAATAAGTTGGCCAATGATGTCGTGTCCATGCGCAAACGTATGCGTGATGAGCTGACACGCAAAGCGGGTAATAAGGCCCTGCAGCCCGGGTTTGCTATCAAACAAGGGATTGGCGGCATCGTTGATATTGAATTTATGGTGCAATATCTGGTGCTGGCCGAGGCTTATCGCTGCCCCGCGTTGGTCCGCTATCCTGATAACGTGAGAATTCTGGAAGCTGCCGCACGCTGCGTGTTGTTGTCGGAGCAAGAAATTCAGCAGCTTACGGAGAGTTATCTTGCTTTGCGCGCGACGTTGCACGAATTTGCGCTTCAACATAACGAATCCGATGCAGTTGAGCTGGATATTGCCAATGCGGTGCTGTTGCCACTGCAGCCCATGCGTGATCGCGTGGTCAGTCTGTGGGAAAAAGTATTTAAGGGTGGAGCATCGATATGACGGCGGATGCGGCCCATAAGCTTCTGGTGGTTGGGCCTTCCTGGGTCGGCGATATGGTGATGGCGCAGTCATTGTTTAAAGTATTGCGACAACAGCACGCCTCACTGCAACTGGATGTGCTGGCGCCGGCGTGGAGCCGCGCGCTCTTACAGCGCATGCCGGAAGTTGACAACGCCATCGATCTGCCGTTTGCTCACGGCGAGTTAGGTCTGCGAAAACGACTGGCGCTCGCAAAGGCCTTGCGTGCGGCCCGCTATGATCAGGCCATTGTGCTGCCGAACTCGTTCAAATCAGCGATCATTCCGTGGTTTGCGCGTATCCCGATCAGAACGGGTTGGCGGGGTGAGCAGCGAGGGCTGCTGTTAAATGATTGCCGCACATTGGACAAACAACAACTCCCGATGATGGTGCAACGCTTTGTGGTGCTTGGTCAGCAAAAACACCTTGGTGTGCCGGAGCCCCTGCCTGCTCCCCAATTGGTGGTTGATAAAACAGGCGCAGAACAGGCGATACAGGCACTTTCCTTGTCGTGGTCGCAAGATACTGCGGTGTTAGCGTTATGCCCTGGAGCAGAATTTGGAGATGCCAAACAATGGCCCGCCGCGCACTACGCTGAAGTCGCCAAAGACTACAGTGCCAGGGGCTGGCGTATTGCCTTGATGGGTTCCGGTAAAGATCGGCCGATTTGTGATCAGATTGTTGGCATGTTGCCAGAATTACTGCGAGGCAACTGTGACAACCTTGCGGGTCGCACCAGTCTTGCGCAGGCTATTGATCTGCTTTCAAAGGCAAAGGCGGTTGTCAGCAATGATTCGGGTTTGATGCATATCGCGGCAGCGCTGCATCGGCCGCTTGTCGCGGTCTATGGCTCAACATCGACCAGCTTCACGCCGCCTCTGTCCGATCAGGTAGAATTGCTGTATACCGACATTGATTGCAGGCCTTGTTTTAAGCGCCAGTGTCCTTACGGACATAAAAAATGTCTGAAAGACTTGCAGCCGGCGCGGGTACTGGATGCTCTCAAGCGCTTGTTACAGCGTGTGCAGTTTGTAGCCCTGTGAGTTTGATTTTGCAAAAAAGCTTATGAACAAGAACAAAGCGAAGCAACACCATGGAGAATCTGCTTGCGTATTCTGATCGTCAAAACCTCATCGCTGGGTGATGTGTTACATACATTACCTGCGCTGACTGACGCCATGCAGGCTATCCCGGGACTCAAGGCAGACTGGGTTGTCGAAGAGGGGTTTGCAGAGATTCCAGCCTGGCATCCTGCTGTAGACAAAGTGATCCCGGTCGCCATTCGACGTTGGCGCAAACAGGTCTGGCACAGTTTGCGCTCGGGTGAGTTCAAGCATTTTGCATCCACTCTGCGCGTTCAAGATTATGATCATGTTATTGATGCTCAAGGCTTGCTGAAAAGCGCAGTGATCACGCGGCTCGCGCGCGGCGTGCGCTCAGGCCTGGATAAAAACAGTATCAAGGAAGCAGTTGCCAGCCGCTTCTACCATCAGCGTATTGCAGTACCTCGGGCGCTGCACGCAGTCCAGAGAGTCAGGCAGTTGTTTGCCGCGGTACTGGGGTATCAGTACAACAGCAATCAGATTGACTATGGGTTGTCTGACTTTATGCCGACCGATGCCCCTGAGCAGGTACCCGGTTTGATGTTTTTACATGGCACTACCTGGGCAAGTAAACACTGGCCTGAAGTGTATTGGCGTGAACTCGCGACTTTGGCTGATCAACAGGGCTTCAAGATCAAACTGCCCTGGGGCAACCCTGATGAGCAACAACGTGCGGGGCGGATTGCTGAGGGAATTCCAGGCGCGTTGGTGCTCGGGCGGCAGTCACTTACCGAACTTGCCCGACATCTGAGTCATTGCAGCGGTGTTGTTGCAGTTGATACCGGATTGGGACACCTGGCTGCCGCCTTGGGTCGACCCACGGTGTCCATTTACGGCGCTACCAATCCCGGTTTGTCCGGCAGTTTTGGCCACTTTCAACACCATCTGACATCGAGCCTGGCGTGTTCACCTTGTATGCGCAGAGAGTGTGCCTATCACGGGCAAGCCATGATGGACAAAACAGCGGCGGGTACTTTTGAAATACAGCCGGCCTGTTATCGATCGATGCCACCCTCATTGGTCTTTTCACAATTGCAGCGATTGATGTTGCAGTCAGGCACTGAGCAAAAAAATACAATAGACTCATCCAGGAGTCAGGCATGACACTCGCATTTTTGATTTATAAGTACTTTCCTTATGGTGGGCAGCAACGCGACTTTCTGAGAATCGTTGAGCGTTGCCTGCAGGCAGGCCATCAGGTACGCGTGTACTGCTTGCGCTGGGAAGGCGTGGTGCCATGTGGTATTCAATTGATCAATGTGCCTGTCAAAGGTTTGTCCAGCCATACCCGTTATCAGCGTTTCAGCGCTTGGGTGAAGCAGGATACCGTGAGCAATCCGGTGGATGCAGTCATTGGATTCAGCAAAATGCCAGACCTTGATCTTTATTACGCGGCAGATCCGTGTTTTGCAGCACGACTGCAGCGGGAAAACTCCATCATCAAAAAAATACTACCGCGTTATCGGCACTTTCTGGCCTATGAAAAAGCGGTGTTTGATAGAGACTCTGACACTGAAGTCATGCTGTTATCCCCTCAGCAGTACAGTGAGTTTTCAAGCATTTACCCGGCGTGTAAACATCGATTGCACCAACTGGCGCCGGGCATCGATGCAAGTCGACTCCCCAGTGCCGATGCGGATCAGGAGCGTAAACAGTTCAGGGACAAGTACTCACTCCGTGACAATGACATCGCGCTGTTGCAGATAGGTTCCGGTTTTCGTGTAAAAGGGGTTGATCGTGCGATCCGGGCGCTGGCCAGCCTGCCCGAGGATATTCGTGCGCGCACACAATTTTATATTGTTGGCAGAGATAAACCTGGTGAGTACGAAAAGTTAGCCCGATCACTGGGTGTTGGCGATCGTTGCCATTTTCTCGGCGGCCGCGATGATGTGCCGATGTTTCTGCGTGGCTGTGATCTTTTGCTACACCCCGCCTACAGCGAGAGTGCCGGTTATACCATTCTGGAAGCTGTTATCAATGGCTTGCCGGTGTTAACAACCGATACCTGTGGTTATGCATTTCATGTGCACAAGGCACGCGCGGGTGAGATTTGTGCATCACCGTTTTCGCAACAAGAATTTAATAATATGTTGCTGACCATGCTTGAGTCACCTCAGCGTCACGTGTGGCAACAACATGGCCTGGCGTATGCAAAACAGATTGATGTCACCGGGATGCCGGAAGCTGCAATCAAATTGATCGAGAATTTTGTGCACACGCGCGAAGCCCGCAAGCCCGAGCGAGTGTCTGAATGAAACTTTTTGTGCGAGAGGATTTTGCCGGCAACTGGCATGGCAAAGATGCCTTCGCCGAGGCGGATAAACTGGAGGGCGAGATTTTTCGGCAGGTAAAAGGCCGAAGAACTTTGCGTTTTAAACGGGAAGGAAAATCCTATTTTGTCAAAGTTCACCCCGGTGTGGGGTGGGCAGAAATATTCAAAAACCTGATCACACTCAAATTGCCGGTGCTTGGCGCGGGCAACGAGTGGAGTGCGATCAATGCCTTGCAGGCACTCGGCATTCCGACAATGACCGTGGCCGCCTATGGTGAGCGGGGATTTAATCCCGCGCATCGGTATTCATTTCTGGTAACCGATGATTTGTCCCCCACCCTCAGTCTGGAAACAGTCTGTGCTCGATGGCATGATGAAAGGCCGAGCTTCCGTTTCAAAAGCCAGCTCATTCGGGAAGTTGCCCGGCTTGGGCGAGAACTGCATTCCAATGGCATCTGTCACCGCGATTTCTATCTATGCCATTTTTTGCTGCGCTGCACGGCTGACGGCCAGCTTGATGAGTCTCAACAACCACACTTGTCGATCATCGACCTGCATAGAACGCTGCTAAATCCATTGTTTCTAGCGCGTTGGGTCAAAAAGGACCTGGCTGGTTTATGTTTTTCCGCCCTGGATATTGGATTGACCCGCACTGATTTTCTGAGATTTATGTGTGCCTATACTGGCAAGTCGGTGCGAGAACTGATGCGGCAGGAGTTGCCGTTTTGGCGGGAAATTCAGCACAAGGCCAATAAAATATGGTTGCGCGACCGACATAAACAAGCGCGTCGATTGCACAAGCGTATCTACAACGAATCCGAGAGTGTTGCATTACAACGCTCGACAGGTAAATTTGCCCTGGTTAACAAACATCTTTGGCAACCCGAGTTGCAAGCGCTGATTGATTCCCCAGATGCACTCATCAAAAAAGCGCAAATGCTCAAGGACGGGGATTCGACAACGGTTGTGTCACTGTCGCTGGCCGGTCGTGAGTGGGTGATCAAACGCTACAATCTCAGAGGGTTCTGGTATGGGTTGAGCCGTCTGCCCAGACCAAGTCGGGCCTGGCACTGCTGGGGCAGCGCGCATCAGCTGCAGGAGGCAGGTATCAATACGCCTCAACCCTTGTTGATGGTGGAAAACAGGTGGGGGCCACTGCGCAGAGAAGCGTATTATGTCTGTGAGCGTGTGCGTGGCAAGGACGCAAAACTTATGCTGGATCACGAACCGCCGCAATCGCTGTTGTGGTCACAAGCACTGGATTTATTTGAAGAGTTGTTCGTGATAATGCGTCGGCAGCAAATTGTGCATGGCGACATGAAAGCTACCAATTTTCTAATTTGCCCTCAGGTAGACGGTGCGCCAACACTCGAAGTGGTTGATCTGGATGCTTGCCGCCTGGAACTTAAACCGGCGCGCTTCCGTAAATACTTTTCTCGCGATTTATTGCGTTTTTATGCAAACTGGCGCCATCACGAAGCGGCAGGCAAAATTAGTCAATTGATCAAAAAAATGGGGCGGGGTCTGTAAGGTAATGGTGGCTCAAGAAGTGAAATCAGCAAAGGATGTGACAAGATGGGCCTGATCACGCTTGGTTTGTCGGGTGCCTTGGGATACGACGCAGCAGCTGCGCTGTTTGTTGATGGAGAGTTGACCCTTGCTGTTGAAGAAGAGCGCTTGATACGGCGCAAACACGCCCGTGATATGTTGCCTATTGAGTCTATTCGTTATTGCCTGCGAGCGGCCAAGCTGAAGCCGCGTCAGGTTGATCAGGTGGCGATCGCTTTTGCGCCCGTTTCCTTGTTCAGTGCTGCGCGCTGGCACTATGCCCGCCGTCACTGGTATGCACCCGATCGTGCCATTGATGCACTATTTAACGGCAATCGTCGCTTTCACCGCTACTATCGCCAAATCAATCAGATGTTATCTGATCTTGGGTTGCCCATGGAAAAAGTGAAGCTGATACCGGTTCAGCATCAGCTTGCTCATGCGGCCAGCGCTTACTACATGAGCGGATTTAAAGAAAAGACCGCTATTTTGTGTGTGGATCAAAAAGGTGAGTATGCCACCACGTTTCTGGGTTACGGCGAAAACGGCAAGATTCACAAAATCAAAGAATTTTACGAACCCGACTCTCTGAGCGGGATGTACGCCTCCATGTGTGACTATCTTGGTTTTGACATGCTGGATGGTGAATCGAAAGTCATGGGCATCGCGACATATGGCAATCCCGAGAAGTATGACCTGTCATTTCTGGCGGACTATCGTGGCAAAGACTTTAAAGTCAACACGCATATGGTCAGAGCGGTTGGACTACGTCGATATAAACACCGCAGTATTGGACATTCGTTTACACCCGAGTTACTTGAGAAGTTGGGGCCACGCCGCGCGGGCGACGTGTTCCAGGATCCCTATGTACACTATGCGGCAGGGACACAACGTTTATATGAAAACATTGCCACTGGCCTGACCGCGCATTATCTATCAGACATTCTTAAACAGACTGGCAAACTGGCGATGGCGGGTACGGGAGCATTTAACGTCAAATTGAATCAACGTTTGCGAGAGCTGCCCTGGGTCAATGAAGTTTACGTGCCGCCTGCAGCGGGCGATGCTGGCACAGCGATTGGCGCGGCTGCTTATGTCATAGCGAATAAAAACAAATTGCCCATTACGCCACTTCGTCATGCGTATCTGGGACCAAAGTACAACACAGAAAGATGTATCAAGGCCTGCGAGCAGCACCGGGACCGGCCGCGTTTTGAAATACTCGAAAAGCCTGCGGAGAAAGCTGCAGAGCTGCTCACCCAGGGCCATCTGGTAGGCTGGTTTCAGGGGCGCATGGAGTTTGGTCCACGCGCGCTGGGTAATCGCAGCATTCTTGCGAATCCACAAGAAAGCAGCAGCGTCACGGATATCAACAAGCGAGTGAAATTTCGCGAAAAGTGGCGCAACTTTGCGCCGAGTATGTTGCCCGAGATGGCCGTCAAAATGTTGGGTAAAGATTGCCCCGCGGATTTTATGACGCAGACCTTTGATGTGGCGCCAGAGTGGCAGAAACTGTTCCCCAGTACGGTTTATCGGGACGGCACTACGCGGGCTCACATTGTCAGAAAAGAGCAGAATGCCCGCTTTTATGCGTTGTTACGTGCCATGGAGAAAATGACCGGATACGGTCTGGTTGTTAATACGTCGCTGAACAGACCGGGCGAAGCCATGATCTGCTCTCCGGAAGATGCTCTGGATATGTTTTTTGGATCCGACCTTGAATATTTGTTGATGCAGGATCTGCTGATTACCAAACCGCCTGAAGATAATACCGGGTGGGAGCGCGTCGAGCCGACCAATACTTAAAGTTCCTTTTCAAACACCAGCAGACTGGCGCCGCGCTCGGCAGGGAACTCGCGCAATAGGCGCAGGCTGCCGTTGCTGATGCCAGCATCCAGCTGTGCCTGAAAGCTGCGGCGGGGCGTGACGGCGATGATGGTGCCCGGTGGCGCGGCCAGCAGATTGATACCGGGCAACTCGCGTCGCACCTCGTCGTAATTGTCTACCCGGCCGCTTTGGTAAGCGATATGGATTTCATTGGTCAACAAGTCTGCAGCCGGGCGTGTGGATGTGTTGATCCAGCGGCTGGCTTGCTCAAGGTGAAGCTTGGATGCCCCAAAGGACAGGTGCGCATCCAGTGCCGCAAACACCAGCAATAGCAGCATCCAGCGTCCAAACCCTTTGCGTCCGGCACTCGCTGCCAGACTCCAGCCGCGATCAATCACAAAAGGTACAAAGATCAGCACCAACACCGCAAATAACAAGGTATAGCGCGTGGTGACAAAGCGCGTTAACAACATAAACATCACCAGCACCAGTGCAGCAACCGCCAGCCAACACACAATCACAGCCAGCGCTGGTTGCGTTAGTCGCACAAACCGTCGCAAGGCGCCGTATATCAGCAATGGCATGAGGGCCAGACCAAGGCTGTCGACCACGCAGGCAATCAGCACTGCCAGTAAACCGACAGCGAGAAAAATGGCCGTGTAGTCGCCTACAAACTGAGCCGCATAGTCTCCGAATACTGCCTGCTCAAGCACGGGTGCTTCGGCCCCGAACAGAGGCGCCAGGTTGCTCAGGAATGGCTGATAGATGTTGAGAAACGTTGATAGCTGCGCAGTCACATCCAATGTCAGCATGGCCAAAGAGCCACCCATCGCGGCAACGACCAACAGCGACAAGGTCTGCAATCTCAGGAATGCGCGTTGCCGCAGATTTACACGTGAGTGTGTGGGGACCAGCACCGCTATCGGTGTCAAGAACAGAAACAGCAGCGCTTCCGGGCGAAACAAGGCGGCAGCCAGACAGCTGAGCAAAAAGTAAAGTCCATAACGCAGGCGCAGGGATTCTGTATAGACAATCATGTAGTAGACCGCTAGTAGACAGAATGCCAAGTATCCAATGTCACGGATGATATACGATCGAAATTCGTTCAGATGTGGATACATCAAAATACAGACAACGGCCAGCCAGATCGTTCGGCGAGAGGGTGTGATTGCGGCAACAATCGATACAAAACTGACACTCAGCAGCGCAAACAACAGGGCGTTGATCAGATTGGCGGTTGCAAATAACGACATGCCAGTCATGTAATGTATTCCAGACATCATTAACGGCAAGTTGGCCCACTGATAGTGAGCAAACGCGGCAACAGGACCATTGCTCAATGCCAGTTCTGCGGCTTTTACATAGGTGTATGCATCGGTATTGGGCAGTTCGTTTAACTGGATGGCGAGCATGCTTAATAACAAGCTGACCAGTACGGTGATCAGTTTGATGAAACGGGTATCATTGGTCACTTGCCATGCTCGAATGTTCACTCAGACACCTCGTCCGCGCCAGTTGCTGTGCCGGATTTGTGTCGATAAGGGTCAGGTAAACCTTCCGGTTGTGTTTTGAATCGACGGTGTAACCAGATGTACTGATCCGGCGCTACTCTGATGGCAGCCTCAATCAGTTTGTTGATGCGCAGCACATCCATCTGCTCATCACCCGTTGGGTAGTCCGCTAGTGGTTCGCTAAAGATCAGTTCGTAATGCTGATTGTTTTGCGTTCGGTAGTGTGCAAGAAAAATGACCGCAGAATTATTCACGTTGGCAAAGGTGGTGGTCGCCGTAATGCTGGCGGCAGGTCTGCCAAAAAAAACTGCAAACACGGAGTGTCGGGGGCCGTAATCCTGATCAGCGGCATACCACAATACTTTGCCGCGTTGCAGTTGTCGGAAGGCTTTGCGGACTTCCTTGCGCTCAATGACTTCTTCGAAATGGCGCTGGCGGCCGCGTTTCATCAAGGTATCAAACAGCGGGTTCTTATGAAGCCGATAGGTCACACTGAATTTATGATGCAAAGCCAGCAGGCTGCCAGCAATCTCTAATGTTGAAAAGTGTGCGCTGACCAGCAGTACGCCTCGCCCTTGTGCCAGTGCCTTGTAAAGATGCTCCTGACCTTTGACAGTGACACGATCTCTGAAGTCTTCCGGATTACGGCACCACGACAAGCCAATTTCCATCACGCCGCGGCCATTGGCGATAAACGTGTCTCGCACCAGTTTTTTTTGTTCCTGAGCAGAAAGTTCAGGAAAACACAGCGCGATGTTTACTTCACAAACGTGTCGTCGGCTACGTGCTAAGTGGTACAGCGTGATACCCAGACCTTTGCCTATCATCATCTGCCAGCTGAACGGCAATTGCGCTAATCCCCAAATACAGCCGTAAGCAATCCAGGTCGGCCAGTGTTTGGGACCCAGGAAGTCATTCAGATTCTCGCTGTGTTGATATTTTTTTGTCACGATGCTGGCGCAGTATTTTGATTGCCCGGCATTGTAGCAGACTGACAGGCGTGCTGTGTGCGTGTGATATCATGCCGCCATTGATTACTCAGACAGTCCTGTCGAGCGTCTGACGCCGTTAGCAGACCGGTAATCGAATCAGAAAAAACACCAGGTAACTGATTATGGACGCAGGGATTTCCGTCTCAAACCAAGATGTATCGATTGCCGAGCTGCCCGCGTTTTTTCGGGCGCGAGTGTTGGTAGTAGGTGACGTCATGCTCGACAGATATTGGCATGGCAAAGCAGAGCGAATCTCCCCGGAAGCGCCAGTGCCGGTAGTAAAGATCAGCAGTAATGAAGACAGGCCGGGTGGCGCAGCCAACGTTGCGTTGAATATTGCGGCATTAGGTGCTGCGGCAAGCATTGCAGGGATCACCGGAAATGACGAAGCCGGAAAAGAACTGGCCCGCCGACTGTCAGGGGCCGGCGTATTGTGTCATTTTTATGCCTCACCTGAGTCGCCCACCATTACCAAACTCCGCATCATCAGCCAGCAACAACAATTATTGCGTATTGATGTTGAGCAAGCTTTTACAACAGCAGACGTCGACGTTCTGCTGGTGCATGCATTTTCAGCCCTTGATTCAGCAGATGTCCTTGTGCTGTCCGATTATGGCAAGGGCAGCCTCAGTGAGGCGCATGCCTTGATCAGCGCAGCCCGGGCACGGAAGATCCCTGTGATTGTTGACCCCAAAGGGCGGGACTTTAACAAGTACCGAGGCGCTACTGTTATCACGCCCAATCTGAGTGAGTTTGAGGCCGTGGTTGGCGCATGTCTGACGGAAGATGAGTTGATCAGCAAAGGCCAGCAGCTGCGTGCGCAACTGGATCTGCAGGCGCTGCTGATTACACGTGGTGAGCACGGCATGACACTCTTGCAGACTGATCAGCCCGCGTTTCATTTACCGGCGCAGGCCCTGGAAGTGTTTGATGTTACCGGTGCTGGTGATACGGTCGTGGCGGTGTTGGCGGCAGCACTGGCGGC
>JAUSPW010000009.1 GCA_030652635.1 Pseudohongiella sp.
TAGCCGGTGCCAAAATCGTCAATCGCAAACTGCACACCCAGGTCACTCAAATACGCCATGATTTGCTGGGCTTGTTCCACGTTGTCAATCAAGGTTGATTCCGTGAATTCGAGCATGACATGACGTGCATCCAAGTCCAGATCGGAAATTTTTTGTGCCAGTTTTTGTGCAAACTCCGCCTCATAAAACTGCTGTGGTGACACATTGATGCTGAGTTTTAATGTCTGATGGCGCGGCACAGTGCTCCAGCGCTTCAGCATATCCAAGCCCATGCGCATGATTTCTTTGCCAAGTGGCAAAATCAGCCCGGTCTCTTCAGCCAAGGGGATAAACTCTGCTGGCGACACCAGGCCGCGTACGGGATGATTCCAGCGCACCAGCGCTTCCGCGCCAATCACATGGCCAGCCTCGTCTTGTTGCGCCTGCAGATACAACTCAAACTGATGTTTGTTGATGCCCTCGCGCAAGTCGGTCAACCACTTGGCGCGCTCACTGATCGCCGCCTGCCAGGCCGGGTCAAAGAAGCCGACCTGGTCACGGCCGGCGTCTTTGGCTTTGTACAAGGCAATATCCGCCTGCTTCAGCAATTCAGCAGAATCTGCGCCATCAGGCCCGTATAACGTTGTTCCTATTGAGCAGGTAATGAAACAGTTGCCGTCTGCAACTGCGTAATTGCCATCCAGCGCAGCTAAAATGCCTTGTGAAATTTTTTGCACTATTGACGCAGCTCTGCCCGAATCGGTATCAAGGGCATTCAGAATCATCACAAACTCGTCGCCACCAAAGCGCGCAAGACTATCCTCCGGACGCATCAAACGCTGCAGCCGTTCTGCGACATTCACTAACAAAGCATCACCCGCGCCATGACCCAGGGTGTCATTCACATCTTTGAAGTGATCCAGGTCTATCATCAACAACGCCGCATAACGCCCGCGGGCCGTAGCAAGTGCAACACTGTCGCGTAACTGCATCAAAAACTTTTCGCGGTTGGGCAGCCCGGTTAATGAATCAAAATATGACAGTTTGCTGATTTCCTGCTCAGCATGTTTCAGTTCCGTGAGGTCTACATAATCGCCTACATAATTAGTGATCTCGCCCGCTTCATTTCGGACAGCGGTGATGGTCAGTGTTTGTGGATAAATCTCGCCATTTTTTCGCCTGTTCCAGACTTCCCCGGTCCAGGTATCCGTTTTGGCAATGCGATCCCACATCGCTTCATAAAATTCGCGACCCTGCCGGCCAGACCGGAACAAGGCCGGCGTCAGACCCTGAACTTCCAACTGGGTGAATCCCGAACTTTTTTCAAATGATTGGTTGATGCGCAGAATATTGCGCTGGGCATCGGTAATCATAATGCCCTCTTGCGACGCAAATGCTGTGGCAGCAATGCGTAATTCAGATTGCGCACGCAGACTGTCCGTCACATCCATGACCAAGGACACCGACAAGCCTTCTTCTGGTACCACCACGTTTTGTGCGGTGATGTACCGAAGTTCTTGCCCCGCGCGTGGCAGGGGAATGTCGCTCCAGCGCATGCGCTCAGGATCTCCACTTTCAAAATCACTGATCACACGTGCCTGCATTTTTTCGCGCTGCTGTGCATCCTCGTAAACAACTTCCCAAAAATTGCTGGAGTTGATGAGTGCGTCTCGGGTGGTTCGATAGAAGCGCGGAAAGTTATTGTTCATATACTCAAAATGCACATCGCTACCAACCGAGTTGATCGCAACACCAATCGGAAGGTTGTCCAGTGCGGCTTTTAGAATTCGCTGGCTTCGCTCAGCATCGCGTTGTGCGCGGCGTCGCTGGATAATCTGGTATAACTCGTTGCCAATCAACTGAACGGTGTTTACGGCCTCCTCGGTGTAATCAAAATTGCTGTTACCTACACCCATGATCAGTTTTGCCAGATCACCTTCCATAATCGGCACAGAGATAAACCGCTCCAAACGCGCATGCCCCTCTGGCATACCTCGTTTGTTTTCAGCGAGTTCATAGTTGTTAACAACAACTGGTTTTTTGAAACGGATGCAATCTGCCCATATGCCTGCTTCATCAACAGGGTAATGATTGTTGTACTCGGCATTGCAAAACTGCTCACCCGTTACAGTGCTCCATGCGAGCAGTTCAATGGTCTGTTGATCCGGATTGACCATATGCAAAAAGCCAATTTTGCTGCTGGTCAACGCCTCTGCCAGATCGACTGCTTTGCGAGCCAGTGTCTGGTCATCCATATCCACCGATTCGGCGACCAGCGCCAACATTTTTTGTGTGCGCAATTCCGTCAGATAACGATCTGTCACATCACGCACAACCATCACATAACGCTGTTCAGCACCCGGATATTCCAGCCCGGCGCCAGACAGCTCAAACCAGTGTTCACCCGTGGGCATCATCAGTGAATAACGTAGACCTTTGGCCCGCCCGGTATTCGCAATTTGCAGCATGGCTTTGAGAAATACCGCAATCGCTGAATCGGGTAAAAACTCGCGCATATTGCGCCCGAGAAACATTTGCGGGGGCGCAACCAATTCGCCTTCGGCGGCATGTGAGTGATAGTCATGAATTGTGCCGTCAGATGACATCTCGAACATCATGTCTGGCAATGCATCCAGCGTCGCACGTATTCTGTTGCTTAGTTTTTCTACTTCTCGAAACGGTTCGTCAATGCCAGACAGCACTATCGCTCTGAATAAAAAGGAATAAGCGATAATTTTGTAAACATGACCGATAAGATTATAGATATCGCCCGCCACCACGTAGAACGTAAAAAACACTTCACTGAGCGCCATCACAATGGCAGCGCTCGCCAACATCAAGGTATCGCTTTTTTGCTTGCTGGCCGCGCGACGCCACATCAAAAAGCCAGCTGCTAAGCAAATCGAAATCACCACAAATTCCGCCAGAATTTTGGTCAGTGTCAGACCTACTCCTTCGATAAATGTGGCGGGAACCGTGTCAGGAAAAACCAAAAACCAGAGATTGATCAGAAACAGGATCAAAACCACCGCGCTGGGCACAATATAACGATCAGCATTTGTGGGAATTCGGTGCGGCAAAACAGCAACTGAAAACAAGGCAATGGCTGCAAAAAAACGGGCGGCAAGCCAATAATTGATGCCTTTTTCAATACCACTCTGTGTGACAAAGGCCGGCATGCCGTTGACTGAAATCATGTGCATGAAGTCCAGTATTGCGACTCCACAGAACATGGCTGACAACATCAGCAATCGGAAATCAGGTTTTGTGCGAAAGGAATTCCAACCAAGTATAAACACCATGGCAGCTACAACAATTGACATGGTTTCAAGCAATAAATGCAGGGGCGCATAACCCGCTACACCGTCCAGACCCGGCATAGGCAGCAAGCGGGTTACAATCACCAGGCCAGCAAGCAACAACAGCGCCCATCGAATTGTACGAACCTGCTTGTTAAACGCATCTTTTATTGTCATGGCTTGCGACCTTGCTAGCGCCCATCGTTTGTAGCAATCAACGGTTCCTTCAAGCAGCCAGCGCACTTTTGATTGCGTTCAAACTTGATTGGCTCATTCTTCCTGCTGCAACAAACATTGGATTGAGCAGACTTTCTTTGCTGTTATACATCAACTGATTCATGTTGACTTGCAGAATCGCGCCACCCGCAGCACACAACACAGCATGAGCCGCAGCAGTGTCCCATTCTGAAGTAGCGGCCAGCCGCGGATAAACATCAGCTTTACCTTCTGCAATCAAACAAATTTTTAGCGAGCTGCCCATATTCAGCAATTCAATGCCGGTATAGTGCTTCTTTAACGCCGCGAGAAAAGTTTCTAAAACCTCTCCGCCGTGGCGTCGACTGGCCACGACACGCAGAATGTCTCCGTGTCCGGAATCAGGCTCTGGCAACGTTGATGCATCAAGGCGAGTCCATGGCTGGCCAGACTCACAACGCCAGGCTTCACAGGATTGCTGACAGACGCCAAGATAACTGACCCCTGTCACTGGCACATGAACAACACCCAGCACCGGCTTGCCTTCGCTGATCAGGGCAATATTCACAGTGAATTCGCCGTTGCGGGAAATGAACTCTTTGGTACCATCCAGCGGATCAACCAGCCAGTAGTGCTGCCACAACTGACGCACAGCAAAAGGCACATCGGCAGACTCTTCAGATAACACCGGGATCTCAGGCGTTAATGCGGTCAACGCGTTCACAATCACGTTGTGGGCTTGCAAATCAGCCTCTGTTAACGGAGATTCATCTAGTTTGTTTCTGACTTCCAGCACCCCGGGGCGCTGGTATACCGCCATAATCTGTTTGCCAGCCTGAACCGCAATATTGTTGATTGTTTGCAGCAATTCCCGAGTGAGTAGCATAATGGCTCCCTTATTTTGATCCCTACGGATTCTACCTGATGCTGGATTGGTCTGACATCGACACCGTGCTGTTCGACATGGATGGCACCTTGCTGGATTTACATTTTGACAATTATTTCTGGGAGACACTGGTCCCGGAGCGCTGGGGGCAGCGTGTGGGGCTCAGCCCGGAGCAAGCCTGGAAGCAACTGGGCGAACAATACCGATCCATGCATGGGCAGCTGGACTGGTACTGCATCGACTTCTGGAGCAACAAACTCGGGCTGGATATCCAGCAGCTCAAAGAACAACACCAACATAAAATTGCTGTTCGCCCTAACGTGCCCGAGTTATTGCAGCGACTAAAAGCCGTCAACAAAAAATTGTTTCTGGTCACCAACGCGCATCCCGGCAGCCTACGCTTAAAAATGCAAACCACAGGCTTGCAGCATCACTTTCATCACGTGATCAGTTCACACACCTTGGGCATGGCCAAAGAAAATAATGGATTTTGGCAAAAACTTAAGTCACATCAACATTTTGAACCGCAGCGCTCTGTATTGTTTGACGACAACCTGCACGTGTTGCGGCAGGCGAGACGCGAAGGCATTAAACATTTATTTGCCATTCGGCAGCCAGATAGCCAGCGCCCGCCCTTGTATTCTGATGAGTTTGTCCATATTGAAGATTTTGCTGACATACTTCCGCCAAACCAGGACGGTAGAATTCTGATATGAGTGATAAGCAGCACGACAACAATGCCAGTGCGCCCGGCAAAGTCAGGCTGGACAAATGGTTATGGGCCGCGCGACTTTTTAAAACCCGCGCCTTGGCCAAAGAGGCCGTTGAAGGCGGCAAGATCAGTATTGATGGCCACAAACCCAAACCCGGCAAAGAAATTGCCACCGGGGCGGTGTTGAGCGTGCGACAGGGCTGGGATGAAAAAACTTTATTGGTGATTGGCTTGTCTGAACAAAGACGCAGTGCACCCGAAGCGCAGTTGCTGTATACCGAATCAGATGAAAGCAG
>JAUSPW010000024.1 GCA_030652635.1 Pseudohongiella sp.
ATTTCCCAGGTCAGGTCTTCCGCTACACCACCGACTTTTTCCAGTGCCTGATAAATCGGTACGGTACCAATCGGCACCATGGAGTTGCGGATAATCCACTCACGGGTTTCGTGAATGTTTTTACCCGTGGACAGATCCATCACCGTGTCGGCACCCCAACGCGCAGCCCACGCCAATTTCTCCACTTCTTCTTCAATAGAAGACGTTACCGCAGAGTTACCAATGTTGGCGTTCACTTTCACCAGAAAGTTACGGCCGATGATCATTGGCTCAATTTCCGGGTGATTGATGTTGGCCGGAATGATCGCGCGACCGCGGGCAATTTCATCGCGCACAAACTCAGGCGTGATCTCTTTTGGAATAGACGCACCAAAGGACTGCCCAGGATGCTGAAAACCCAGCGCCGCATGCTCACGCGCTTGTGCCAGACTCATGTTTTCGCGAATGGCGATATATTCCATCTCAGGCGTGATAATGCCTCTGCGCGCGTAATGCAGTTGTGACACATTGGCGCCTGCCTTGGCCCTGCGTGGTTTGCGCATGTGCTCAAACCGCAGGTGCGCCGTCTGCACATCATCCTGACGTTGTTTGCCAAATGTTGATGTCACACCGGCCAGCAACTCGGTATCACCACGCTCTTCAATCCAGCGCGCTCGTATTGCAGGCAATCCCGCACGCAAATCAATGTTAAACGCGGGATCAGAGTACGCACCCGAGGTGTCGTACACGCGAATCGGCGGATTGTGCTCAAGGCCTTTTTCAGTGTGTGTATCAGCCTGTGTTATCTCGCGCATTGGCACAAGAATGTCGTCACGGCTGCCTTTTACATACACTTTGCGCGAGCTTCCGAACGTATAGCGGGTTCTGTCGTCCAGTTCGGTAATTCTGTCGAGAAAGTGTTCGGGCTTGGCACTCATTACTCTATCCTGTCTGTATAGATGCACGGGGCGCGGGATGCCTTACGTTGCATGGATTAAAAAGTGGGTGATCATTATGCCTGATTAGCCCACAAAGTGTTATCCAGAGTATGCCTTCATAGATTGCAAATTGTTGCTTATGGCACTTGGACGCCACCCGTTAACACTGTGTAGAATGCCGGACACAACCGGAACTGGCTCCTGTTACGTATGATTGTTGGGATGGCGACAATCGGGGCACAAATCCGGGACCAATAAAAGGCATCATCCAGCAGATGTCTGCAATTAAACGCAAAGGGCTTTTACAGCGTCTATATAAAGACAAGACTCTGATCGCTTGCGTTTCAGTTAATGAACTTTCTAACAGGATTTCTGATTATGGGACGATTTACCCGCACGATAGTTCTCGCGGCAGGACTGCTTGTTTGCGTAAAACCAGTATTTGCTGACGATTTGGTGAGCATTCTTGAACTGGCCATGCGCAATGACCCCGCACTGCGTCAAGCGCAAGCCCAGCTTAATTCCGGGCAACAACAGGTACGACTGGCGCGCGCAAGCCTGATGCCACAGGCAAGTGCCAGCCTTTCTGAACAGCGACAATCTACTGGCCCGGAAGGCACCATCAGTTTTACCGATCTGGATGCCAGCACCCGTCGCTACAACGTCAGCGTTCAGCAAGCATTGCTGAATATGAATTCCTGGTACAGCTATCAAGGTGCCAAGGAAGCCGATCAGGCACGTTTTTACAACTTTGCTGCGCAAGAGCAGGAATTGATCATTCGTGTCGCAACAGCCTACTTTACCGTGCTGCGCGCCATCGACGATCTGAGCACGCGCAGGCAGGAAGAAGAAGCCGCCATGCGCCAGTTTGAACGAACCCGCCAGCGTGAAGAGGTTGGTCTGGTTGCTATTACTGAGGTTTACGAATCTCAGGCTGCGTACGATCTGGCCCGAAATAACACGATTCTGGCTGAGGACGCTTTATCATCCAGCTATGAAGCGCTGGAAGCCATTACCGGTCAACCCCATCCAAATCTGGAGATTCTGCGCGAAGATTTCCCGATTACACCCGCGGATGGCGATATGGACACCTGGGTTCAGGAAGCCTTGAACAGCAATCCGCAACTGCTGGCGGCGCGTTACAGCGTGGAGGCTCAGGCCAAGACGGTGCAGGCTCGTCGTGCCGAGCATCTGCCAACCATCGGCTTGCAAAGCAGCTACTCGAATACCGACTCGAACTCCGGTCAGGGTGCTGATGGTAGTGTGCGCTCAACTGGTGTCATTGAGGGATTCAGCGTTGCGGTTCAGGTCACCATCCCCTTGTACTCCGGTCATGCTGTCACTGCCCGTCGTAGCCAGGCAGAGTACGATCTGGTTGCACAACAGGAGCAGGCCAGCCTGATTCGTCGCCAGACTACACAAAATATCCGCAATGCGTTTCGACGCGTGAATACAGATGCCTTGGTGATAGCACAGCGCCAGCAGGCAATTGTGTCTGCACAATCAGCGCTGAATGCAATTGAAGCCGGTTATGAAGTCGGTACGCGCAATATTGTTGACGTTGTGCAAGCGCGCCAGCAGTTGTTTGTGGCACTGCGTAATTACTCAGATGCCCGATACAACTACGTGGTCGATACACTGCAACTCAAGCGCACCGCCGGTGTGCTCACGCCGCAGGACATTATTGATCTGAATGAGTGGCTGGCGGCTGAGCCGGTTACTGCACAGTAAAAGTGCCTAAAGGAGACGGGGTTAAATGGGGACGGAGGCGGAGACCTCCGTCCCCATTTAACCCCGCCCCCTTTTATCCTACTTTTCCGCACCCAAGGCCATCGCGCGCGCCTGACGCTGTGTATCCACCTCAGCTGGTTGCCAGCCTTGCATATTTGACTGCAACAAATCCGCAAGCGCAGAAATGTGTTCGGGCCTGTCGTTAAGTGCGCTAATGTACTCGTAACGCTCCCCGCCCGCATGCAAGAAATACTCTTTGTTTTCTTCACCAATTTCTTCAATGGTTTCAAGACAATCCGCGGAGAAGCCCGGGCAAAAAACCTGCACTGACTTTACGCCTTGTGCTGGAAATGCCTTCAGCGTGTGATCGGTGTAGGGTTTCAGCCACTCCTCGCGACCAAAACGGGATTGGAACGTGGTGATGTATTCATCAGATGTCAGCCCGAGCTCCTCTGCAATCAGTCGTGAGGTTTTGTAGCACTCACAGTGATAGGGGTCGCCGTTGAGAAGATAGCGTTTGGGAATGCCGTGATAGGAAAACATCAGTTTGTCCGCACGGCCATGTGCCTGCCAATGATCCCTGATTCGAATGGCTGATGCTTTGATAAACGGCGCATAGTCGTGATAGTGATTAACAAAACGCAACTCCGGCATCCAGCGACGTTTGGTAAAGTCAGCACTGATGGCATCAAAGGTAGACGCGGTTGTGGATGCTGAATACTGCGGATACAAGGGCAGCACCAGTAATTTGCCAACCCCCTGATCAAACATATTCTGTAACACCGATGGAATCGATGGATTGCCGTAACGCATGGCAAAATCTACAACCACGTTCTCATGCCCGCGCGTTTTCAACTCTGCTCTCAGTGCGTCAGCTTGATGACGGGTGTGGAACAGCAAGGGCGAGCCCTCGTCGGTGAACACGGTTGCGTAGGACTTGGCAGACCGACTGGGCCGTATATTCAGAATTACCAGATTCAGAATCAACCACCAGATGGGCCGCGGCGTTTCCACCACGCGCGGATCCCACAAAAACTCTTTGAGATAACGGCGTAATGCCGCCGGTGTCGGCGCATCCGGCGTACCAAGATTGGTGATTAACACACCAATCTTTTCAGTCTGTTGGTGAGTGTATTTGGGGCTGCCCTTAAACGTCATGTGTTGTCCTGTTACTGCTTTTTAAATGTAAGTTAATTGCCTGAGTCGTTTGCTGCCCGGCGTCGCATACCGGCCTTCGCACCCAGTGTTCCCACATAAAACTGAGGCACAGACAGCACGGTCACGTAGATCATGGCGACGGGCAACATGTAGCCTGCACCAAAAAAAATGGATGAAAATACTTGCCCAAGCATCATGCTCAGGGTCCAGCGCCAAGCTCGTACAGGATACGCTCTGGCCAGCAGATAGATCACGAGACACATCAACGGCAAGCCAAAAATAAAATATCCAAGGGAGGCCCAGGCGACGGGCACCTCTGAAGTCAGTGAAACCCCTGACGTCAACGACACGCCGCTCGCAACAACAAAACCGGTTACTGCAGCAAACAGATGCACCGGGTTCTCTCCCGATCTCAAGGTGCGTAGCGTGTTCCTTACAAATCCGTTATCCGACGTTTCGGTCTGCTGATCCGGCTCATTGTTATTCATTTTTTTATCTCGGGTCTGTTGGTGAACGCAAGCTGATAGCTCCACGGATTTGTCCTGCCAGATAACCGGTTGCCATGTCATCAGGATAGTGGCGGGCCAAGGCCTCGCTGACGTCTGCTGCGATGTCGGTTCCGTGACAGGTCAGGCATAACGGACCCGCAGGCTGAGCCTGCATGTAACGAAACTCACCGGCAACCACTTCGGCATGGTTGATTTGCGCTGCCGGTTCGCCTGCCATCTGGCGCTGATCAAAGGCTTGCAAGACGCTGGTTTCCCAGGCATCGGGCTTTGCCAATGCACCATTACGGGTTTTTAAACTGACGCGCTTGACCTGCCAGCCACTTTGCTCGCTCAGAGTCTGTGCAATCATCGGTGCCTGAACAGCACACACTTCAATACCATTGACTGGACCGCCGGTCTGAATCGCCTGCTGCAAGGTGGGTAACAAAGTACCTACAAACTGTGCAGCCAGCTCGGCGCCTTGCGCGCGTAAGACCTCCTCATCGAGCGCTGGTACTGGCTCTGCGTCACTGCATGCTACTAACAATATTGCCAGGCAACCAAGATAGCGTGTGTGGTTCATGCTTTATTTCCTTTGGGTGTTTAAACCTTGTCGAGCGCTTGCGTGATGTCAGCGATGATATCGTCAATATGCTCGATACCGATTGATAAACGTACAAGATCCTCACTGACTCCGGCCTTGGCCAGCTCAACAGGACTTAACTGACGGTGCGTTGTGGTCGCCGGGTGACAGGCCAGGGATTTGGCATCCCCAATATTCACCAGACGCAGGATCATCTGTAAGGCGTCAATAAATGTCGCGCCTGCTTCTTTTGATGTTTTGCCGGCGCTGGCTTTGATACCAAAACTTAAAATGCCGGATGCATGACCCGAGCAGATTTTTTTGCACAGTGCGTTGTAGGGACTTTCCGGCAAAGCAGCATAGTTCACCCACGATACTTTGGGGTGATCTTTCAAGAAACTCGCAACAGCCAGCGCGTTCTGGCAATGGCGCTCGATGCGTAGCCCCAGCGTTTCCAGTCCTTGCAAGATGAGGAATGCACTGTGAGGCGACAACGCAGCGCCAGTATTTCGCAAAGGCACAACCCGGCAACGACCAATATAGGCCGCAGGCCCCAAGGCAGCGGTATAAACCACGCCGTGATACGACGGATCAGGCTCATTGAGCATTGGAAAGCGTGCTTTGTTTGCTACCCAGTCAAAGCGGCCCGAGTCAATGATCACTCCACCCACTGTTGTGCCATGACCACCTATGTACTTGGTCAGTGAATGCACAACAATATCAGCACCTTGATCAAGGGCGCGGCAGAGATATGGCGTGGCGACTGTGTTGTCAACAATCAGCGGAACGCCATGGCGATGGGCTATTTCGCCCAGTTTTTGCAGGTCAACGACGTTGCCCGCCGGATTGCCAATCGACTCGCAAAACAATGCTCTGGTCCTATCATCAATCAGTTTCTCAAGCCCTTCGTAGTCGTCAAAAGACGCCATGCGCACCTCAACACCCTGCGTTGGCAAGGTATGCGCAAACAGATTATAGGTGCCGCCATATAACTGACTGGTGCTGACAATATTGTCACCCGCACGGGTGATACATTGAATGGCGTATGTGATTGCAGCCATGCCTGAGGCCAGTGCCAAGGCGCCGATACCACCTTCCATTTCTGCCAAGCGCTGTTCAAGCACCGCCGTTGTGGGGTTCATGATGCGCGTATAAATATTGCCCGCCACCTTGAGGTCAAACAAATCTGCGCCGTGCTGGGTATTGTCAAAGGTGTATGACGTGGTTTGATAGATGGGAACCGCTGCCGCTTTGGTTGTGGCCTCAGATGTGTATCCGTGGTGCAGGGCCAGTGATTCAAGTTTCATAGTCTTCTCCTCGTTTTCTGTTTTTTGGGCCAGTCCGATTTTACCCGGCCAACCAGTTATTTACGCCCATTCCGACCAACCATGACAAAATCATCACCAGCGTAGCAATGCCGAGATGTTCAGCCACAACAGACCAGCACGGCTCTTTTTGTTGTTTCGCGATAAAAATACTCAGTATGGTTAACACAATGGCTCCCCATACCAGACAGGCAATAACCGCGTGCTGTAAAGGCAGCAACAACAAGGGCAGTACAAACGTTGATGCCATCACAAACTTGGTGACAAATGTAGCCATAGTCGCCAGCCAGACACTTCTGCTGGTGCTGTCGGGGCGCGCCTCTTCTGACAAATGGATACCAAACGCGTCTGACATGGAATCGGAAACAGCGATGACCAGAATGCCACCCATCACGGCTGCCAGTGATTCTGTGCCTGCAAACAAGCCTACTATCAAACCTAATGTTGTAATGACACCCGATCCGGTGCCAAAAAACACACCTGTCAACACGCCACGCAAACGCGTTTGTGATTGATCTGTCATAGTAAATGTCCTTTTAGTGCAGCGTCAGGCAAACAGTTTGCTGCGAAATGCAAAAAAGACCGCACCCAACAGACACAAAGCACTCCAAAGATAGTCCATCTTTAACGGCTCCTTCAGATAAAACAAGGCAAATGGAACAAACACGCTCAGCGTAATGACTTCCTGCAATATTTTCAGTTGCCCAACCGACATAACGGTATACCCGATGCGGTTAGCAGGAACCTGGAACAGATACTCCAGCAGCGCAATGCCCCAGCTGATCAACGCGGCAATGATCCAAGGCTTGTGTGCCAGATCTTTAAGGTGCGCGTACCAAGCAAATGTCATAAAAATATTGCTGATGATAAGCAAGCCGATTGTTATCGCAGCAGGATGGACCATTACCAATCTCCCGGCATGAGTGTTATCTGTTCAAATTACGAAGGTGGGCATTATATGCGCAGCGTGGCCATGGATTGCGTCAATTCTGCGCTGAGGGTGTTGATTGCTTTTTGCAAACGCTCGTCACCGAGCAAATCGGCATTGTGACCTGACCACTGCGGATTTGCTCTGGCAAGACGCAACTCGGCAGGCAACTCTGAGTCATTGAGTACCGGGCGGACTGCCGTGGTTGCAGACGTTGCCTGCTGAGCCGCATGGCCGCGCCGTTCCAGTGCCAGAATTAATCCACACTGTCGCGCAGCCAGCACTCTGAGGATATTGTCATCAACTCTGAGGTTCTTTTCACCCGTCATCATGGCCATCAGATTACTACCGTAATGTCGCAGGGTTTGCAGTCCACCACCCAGCAGAGCACCCAATAATGTGGCCGCACCCAGCGTTAACCCGCCCGCGATCAAGTCGATGCCAGCCCCTGCGGCGGCCCCGGCTGCGGCACCGCCCCCAACACGCATGCCCAGATATTGCAACATGACAGGGTCAAACGGATCCTGCTGCCACCTGCCGTCAATTAACGGCAGCGCCGCGGTTTCGATATCATCCGGATAAAACCGATAAAGGCTTAGCAATCGCTCCACACATGCCTGTTCACGTTTAACCACATCGTCATTTAATGCCTGTGCACCCAAGGCCAATGCTTGCGGATCCAGCGTGGATACTCGTTGTCGACAGGCAGCGACACCCAGCAGTAATTCTGCTATCTGCTGCGCGGCTGCCTGCTGCCGTAGCCGGGCTTCCTCAGCGTGATTCTCGATCAAGGCAGTTAAGACATCCGCATGGGAATCAAGCAAACCAGCGAGTTTGCTGTACAGTAACCGCTCACCGTCTTCGGTGGGTGCCACAATGTCAAACCGCACAATTGCATGCAGACCCAGTCCTGCCAAGGCCTCGCGCCAGGCTGCTTCCCGGGCTGACGCATCGGCGACAAAATTGAGCAAGGGCAGCAAAGGTACGCCGCACAAGCGCAGTATTTCAAGCTCATCGCGGTGTTTTGCCAGCACCGGATCTCGGCTATCAATCACATAAAAAGCGGCGTCACTCTTGAGCATCTGACGCAAGACTTTAGCTTCCTGTTCAAATTGTTCGCGGGCAGGTGCCGACGCCAGAAAGCGCTGTATGCGCTGCGGCCCGTCTTCCCGAGATCCACTGACCAAAGCCTGTTGCTCAAGCAGGGCCAACAGCTCAATGGGCTCTTCGATTCCCGGCGTGTCATACAGCTCAACCAGCACACGTCCGTTGACCAGCAATCGTGCCGCTTCAACATGGCGAGTTGTGCCGGGGCGATCACTAACTTCACCAAAACGCGCATCACGAGTCAGCGTGCGCAACAACGATGTCTTCCCAGTATTGGTATGGCCTGCCACCGCAATATGAACAGGCTTGTCGATACCCTGCAGCTTATTCATGCATTTGCCTCCAGCCACAAACGAGCGTCTGCGTCTTCATCAAAAACCGACGAAGGCAATATTCCTAGCGTTTGCAAATGCTGTCGCCATAGCTGGCGACGGCTGCCTGAGCCGCTGCCAGTCAACAAGACGGCAACGTGCAAGGCTCTACCCGATGCATCAGAAAGCCAGGACAATGACCCGCGATCAACAGTCTGAGCAGCATCGCACACCAATAACAACGCACGAGGCGGCGCTTGATCAAGGAGCGCCAGGCAATTGATGCGCTCCTGGCGATTGGCAACACGCTCATGATGAAAATCGCTGAAGGCGGCTGTAGGCCACACAATCTGATCACTCAATTCGAACGCAACAATGATGGCTGCGCCTTGCGCCGTATTACAACGCTGCCCCGTAAAGGTCTTACCGGGTACGGTGGCTTGCTCAGGGTCGATGACACCCACTGCCTGATCGCTGGGCGACAATCGCGCGCTGAGTGCGTTCCAATCTGCATGATGCAGGTCCAGCCGATAACGACTCATTCCCCGGGTCAAGCGCCAGGCGCTGAACAACAATAACAACAAGCGTGGTAACAAGCCGTACACCAGCAGTGCGCCGCATAACCAACCCGCCCATGCTCTGCGCTCAAGCTGAGACTGTGTTGCCCAATCGCCGCTCAGGGCGCCCGCGGCATTAACCATTGTTTCGCTTGGCATCGCGAACCCAAGCTGAGCGGGCAGCCACCCAATACTTTGCACCAGCGTGTTAAATAAAGACGCTGGCAAAATG
>JAUSPW010000026.1 GCA_030652635.1 Pseudohongiella sp.
CAGCCGGCGGTGTTGGGCAGAATGGTATATTTTTCCGGAGAAATCACGTCCAGCAAATTGGGCTCGCCCTTGTTTTGTCCCAGGTTTACCCGGCGAATGGCCACGGTAATCATCTGTGCGCCACTTGCTACCAAGGCGTCCAGGTTTTGTTGGAAATCGCGATACTTACCGCTGCCAATAATTAACCGTGACTCGTAGGTCTTGCCAGCAAGTACCAAGGGCTTGTTGATTGCTGGAGTCTGGACATTCTCGTTACCCATAAAACGTTTCCTGTTTGTCAGTCAAATCTAGCCGCCGCCGATGGCGTGAACAATCTCAAGAACATCGCCGTTGTTGAGCGGCGTGCTGCTGTGCTGGCTGCGGGGCACAATACCAGCGTTCAACTCAACGGCAAGACGGCCTTGTGTCATGTCGAGCTTTTCCAGCAGATTCAGAACGGTGCTGTGTTCCGGCAGTTCGACCGGATTGCCATTGACGTAAACGGTGATCAATTTGTTTTACCTTCGCTGAAATTGACAGGCTCAGGCGCTGCGACCAAAAAACATGGCTGCTGCCAATAGTACCCAGCCCAGGATAAACCCGACACCGCCTATTGGGGTAATTGCGCCCAGCCAGCGAATCCCGCTCAGGCTGAGAATATACAAACTGCCGGAGAAGATGATAATCCCGACCAGGAATGACCAAGCACTGGCGCGCAACAGGGCGGAGTCGCTGATTTGCATGCACAATAATCCAACGCCGAACATCGCAAGCGCGTGATACATCTGGTATTGAACACCGGTCTGGAAAATCGCCAGCATGTCAGGTGCGAGGCGGGCTTTGAGTCCGTGTGCTGCAAACGCGCCCAGTGCAACGGCCAAAAGGCCATTGATGGCAGCAATCCCGATAATCAGCATGGGCATAACAGACTCCTGAACGATTGTGTGTTTGAAATCTTAATGGGCGGTGCTGTAATAAAAAAGCCGCTGCCAGAGACAGCGGCTTTTGGTGAGCGGATTTTCCGGCGTGCCCGTTAGGCAGCGAGAATGGCTCCCTTGACCTTATTCATGGCATTCTGTTCCAGCTGCCGAATACGTTCAGCGGATACATTATATTTAGCCGCAAGATCATGCAGAGTGGCCTTCTCATCAGCCAGCCAGCGGCTGTTGATAATATCCCGGCTGCGTTCATCAAGTTGGCTCATAGCCATATGCAGATTGTTCGTCTGATTTTCTTCCCACTCAGTCTCTTCGATGTCTCGCGCCATGTCAGAGTTGTTATCTTCAAGAAAGTAGGCCGGTGCCAGATAGGCTTCTTCGTCATCGGCATCAGCGTCTGCATCAAAGGCCATATCGTAGGAGGCCATACGACCTTCCATCTGACGCACCACAACCGTATCGACGCCAAGATCGTCCGCCATGGCCTGTGCTTCGTCATTATTTAACCAGCCGAGGCTCTTTTTGGAGCTGCGCAGGTTAAAGAACAATTTGCGCTGAGCTTTGGTTGTAGCGATTTTGACGATGCGCCAGTTGCGCAGGATAAACTCGTGAATCTCAGCTTTGATCCAATGCACCGCAAACGATACCAGGCGCACACCCATATCCGGGTTAAAGCGCTTCACCGCCTTCATCAGGCCAACGTTACCTTCCTGGATCAGATCGGACTGTGAAAGCCCATAACCTGAGTAACTGCGCGCCAGGTGCACAACAAAACGCAGATGAGCCAGAACCAGTTGGCGAGCCGCTTCCAGATCTTCCTCATGGAAGTAGCGGTTGGCCAGTTCGCGCTCTTGTTCCGCTGTCAGCACAGCGATACTGTTTACTGATGTGATATAAGCAGATAAATCGCGACCCGGAACTGACGGGCCGGCAAGCTGCAAGCTCTTTCCTGTCATCATGGTTGCAACGCTCATAAGTCCTCTCAATTCAGGAACCTTGCTCACAAGGCCCTGTTAATCCAATGTTGTTCAAAGAGACCGTAGTCTACCACCATTTATTACATGAGTGATGGTCTGTGTCCAGTCATGGGTATCACTAAGCTTGACGCATCTTGAGTCAACGTAATAAGTCCACATTGTGGTGACATTCTGCGGTTTCAAGTGCATGGGATAAAAAATTATCCTGGAATCAATACTGGTTGAGATGCCGCGATACGGATAAACCGGCGCCAATCCAGCCCAAAATCATCCCGCCTGCGACCAACAGAAGACTGCTGACCAGGTCCATTCCAATAAACTGATACTGGTCTCCGTAAAAGGCCAGCAAGTTGTGTGCAGGACCTCGAAACACGCTCAACAAACCCTGCAAAAATATCCATGCCAGTGCTGCGCCAAACATGCCTTGCAAAGCGCCGCTGTATAAAAACGGCCGCGCGATAAACGAACGGGTGGCACCGATCAGTGTCATTACGCGAATCTCGGCATTGCGTCCGGCGATATGGGTGCGAATGGCATTCCCGATGATAAACAGGACTGCCAGTGACAACACCAGTATCAGCGCAAAGACCATGCGGTCGGTCAGGCGCATCAAACTCTCCAGTCGCTCAATCCAGGCGGTATCCATCACAACTTGCTCAACGCCTTGCGAAGCCGCAAAGGCATCACGAATTTGAAGCGCCGTCTCGGCAAGCATATTGTTTGGGTGTACCTCGAGACTGGCAGGCAGTGGATTATTACCCAGGCTGCTAATGACGTCCCCCAGCCCTGACCAGGTGGTAAAGTCGGCTGCCGCCTGTTGCGAGGATACAAACTCTACGCGGTCAATAAGCGGGTGATTTTGCATGGCCTGTTGCAGGGTTTGCACGGAGTCCGCGGTGATGTCAGCCTCTAGGTAGAAGCTGATTCGGTTGGTATTTTGCAGACTGTCGCCAAACTGGGCCATGTTTTTGCCAGCAACGTACACCAAGGCCGGCAGCAGCAATGCAATCGCGACAACCACCAGGCTCATGAATGTATTGAGAGCTTGTGTTCGTAAGCTATTCAGCGCATCTGCACAGGCTTCGACATGTTGCTCCAGCCAACCGGTCAGCTTTTGGCGGGACGAACGTTCACGTTTGGCGCCAGTCTTACGATTAGGCGTGTTTTTTCCCGCAGAGGGATTGGGTCGCGATGAGCTGGACATCAGATGTCTGCTCCACGGCTGGGTGTGTCTCGACGACTCGGATGCATCTCATCCTTGACCAACACGCCCTGGTCCAAGGTCAAAATGCGATGGCGCAGGCGAGTTATCAGCGACAGGTCGTGACTGGCGATCAACATGGAAACGCCCACCTGATTAAACTGCTCGAACAGTAGCATGATCTCTGCTGCCAACTCTGGATCAAGATTGCCAGTAGGCTCGTCTGCTAACAGGATCTGAGGCCGATTCACCACCGCGCGCGCGATACCCACACGTTGCTGTTCGCCTCCCGACAAGGTAACGGGGTTCATCTTTTCTTTGTTGAGCAGGCCGACTTTATCCAGGGCTGCGCGCACACGCCGTGCAGCTTCGTGTTTGTCATATGCATCAATACGTAAAGGCAGCATCACATTGTCGAAGACGCTGCGGTCGTAAAGTAACTGGTGATCCTGAAAGACCACACCAATGCGGCGACGATAAAACGGAATTTGAGCAGCAGAAAGGCGCAGAATATTGCGTGCGCCTACCACGATCTGTCCCTGGTCGGGCCGCTCGGTCAGCATGATCAGCTTTAGCAGGGTGCTTTTTCCCGCGCCAGAGCGGCCGGTCAAGAACGCCATGGCGCCTTGATCAAGTTCAAATGAAACCTGTTTCAGTGCTTGATGGCCACTGCCATAACGCTTGCTGACCTCATCAAAACGAATCATGGTGCGTTTTTGTTGGAGGATTGGCCAAACAGCGCGGCAACAAAGTCATCGGCATTAAAGGGTCGCAAATCCTCGGCTTGTTCACCGATACCTATAAATCGGATGGGTAGCGCCAGTGTTTTTGCGATTGCGAAGACCATCCCGCCCTTAGCCGTGCCATCCAGTTTGGTCAGGCACAAACCGGTCAGGTTAACGGCTTTGTTGAAACTTTGAGCCTGATTGAGCGCGTTCTGCCCGGTTGTTGCATCCAATACCAGCATGACTTCATGCGGCAGGCTGTCATCGAGTTTTTTGAGCACCCGCACAATTTTTTCGAGCTCTTGCATCAGGTTGGACTTGTTGTGCAGACGTCCAGCGGTGTCTGCGATTAACACATCCACGCCTTTTGCCTTGGCAGATTGATAGGCATCAAAAATGACAGACGCGCTGTCTGCGCCAGACGCCTGCGCAACCACGGGCACCTGGTTGCGATCCCCCCATGCCTGCAATTGCTCAACCGCGGCTGCCCGGAACGTGTCACCGGCCGCCAGCATGACCTTTAACTTCTGATTCTGGAAGCGTCGGGCCAGCTTGCCAATCGTGGTGGTTTTACCCACCCCGTTAACGCCCACTACCAGGATGACGTAGGGTTTGCGTGCCGTGTCAATTACCAAGGGCACGCTACAAGGGGTCAACAGCTCGCGCAGTTCGGCTTGCAGTTGCGTCATTAAAGCGTCGGCATCGGTGAGCTGTTTGCGCTTGAGTCGGGCGGTCAATGAGGCGATTACCTGGTCGGTGGCCTCAATGCCGACATCCGCGCTGAGCAATTGCATTTCAATCTCTTCAAGCAATGCGGCATCGATCGTCTTACGGCCCTTAAGCAAGGCACCAAGACCTTCGGCAAGATTTTCGCGTGTGCGGCTAAGCCCCTGCTTCAGTCTGCTGAAGAACCCAAGCGCCGGCTTTGTCTCAGCTGAGGCGATTGAGGCTTCATCAACGGGGGGGAGATCAACGGGCGTGCGATCAACAAGAGCGTCATTAAAAGAGGCGTCAGGGGTAAAATCATCGACTTTCGTAACAACATCATGAGAAACCGGGTCTGCAGACTCAACAGTAGGGGCCACCGGCTCAGCAATCGTCTGCGTCGCCTGGATCGGCTCGCTGCCTTGATCGGGTGCATTGTTTTGACGTTTTTTGAGAAAGCTGAACATTAAAAGTTATCCGCAGTCTGGCAAATCAGGGCGCACAGTCTAGCATTCTGACAGGCAACACGTCATGACTCGCTCGGGCCCAAAAAAACAAACTCTGTTATCCGGATATATTGCGCCTGCCAAAACGGGTGATGGCAACGTACAATTCCGGACTTTTGGTCTTATACAGTAATTGCAGAAACAAACCGTTGAGCAATAACAAACGCCTGACAGCAGGGTTCATTTCATGAGTGGCAAAAAACCAACAGGTCAGCAGAATACCTTGCGCATTATTGGAGGTTACTGGCGTGGACGTAAATTGCGGTTTCCAGATGTGCCAGGTTTGCGCCCTACGCCGGACCGTGTCAGAGAGACGCTGTTTAACTGGCTACAAGGACTCACGCTGGACGAGGATTGTCTGGATTTGTATGCCGGCAGCGGCGCCTGCGGTCTGGAAGCATTGTCGCGTGGCGCGCGGCATGTGATGTTTGTAGATTCCTCCGCGCAGGCTGCCGCTGCGATCAACTCGCACCTGACAGTGTTGCAGAGTGCGCAAGGCAGCGTTTACACCGGCACTGCGCAGCAATTTATCAAGACCCGGCAGTTAAACAGGACAGAGACGAGAACGGATGTGCCATTCACGCGCTATGGCCTGGTTTTTATGGATCCACCTTTTGCTTCTGACGTCCTGCGCAGTGATTGTGTGGCATTAGAGGCCAGTGGTTTGTTAAAACCGCATGCCCATATTTACCTCGAATCAGGCCAGGCCTTGCCTCAAGGCAGTGAAAGCGGCGAGTTTCCGGGCAATTGGGCGCTGCGTAAACAGGGCAAGGCCGGCGCGGTCTGTTATGGTCTCTATGAACGCTACGAGAGTGAAGCATGAACCGCCTGAACGCCGACGTCAGTTTTGGGGAGCCTTTTGTTGCCCCATGGTGGATGCCTGGGGGACACCTGCAGACGGTATGGCGCAAACTTCAGACAAGTCCACAATTGTTGCGACATCGGCGCCGGATAGGTCTGAGCGACGGCGACTTTATTGATGTTGATTTTGAAACCTCAGCCGCACGCACAGCAGGCAGCCAAAAGCCCTTGGTGTTCCTGTTGCATGGGCTTGCGGGAAGTGCAGACTCGCCTTACATGATTGCCATGCAGCATGAGTTGTCAGCACAAGGGTTCGAGAGTGTGGCGATGAATCTTCGCGGATGCAGCGGTGAATTTAATCGCAGCGCCGTGGCTTACCACTCAGGATGTTCTCACGATGTTGAGCAGGTAATCAGCGCTCTTATGCTTGAAATGCCGCCAGACCAAAAACTTGTTGTGATTGGTTACTCACTGGGAGCGAATGTGCTCGTCAAGTGGTTAAGTGAGACTGCTCATAAAAACAGGGTGTTGGCGGGGGTCAGTGTCTCAAACCCGTTTTTGCTGGCCCTGTGTTGCGGTCGCATGAACAACGGTGTGGCCTATTGGTATGGGCGCTACTTTTTAAGTCGGCTGCGTCGTGATCTTGAAGCAAAGCGACAACACTTTGAGCGCAGTGGTTACGACGATCAATTGCAGATCATCAATGCGCTGGGCTCGCTACAATCGGTCAAAACTTTATGGGATTTTGATGATGCGGTTACCGC
>JAUSPW010000028.1 GCA_030652635.1 Pseudohongiella sp.
GTCGGAGGCATGCCTCCGACCCCAATCTCTCCGTCCCCTTTTCAGGTATCAATTTCAGATATCTAACCCTACGGGCTGCGGGCCTGCAAACCAAAAAAGGTCGCCGCGCTGACCAAGGCAGTGTCGTCACTGATCAGACAGGCATCATGGTGTTCCGCAACAGCCAAATGCAACGCATCCAGAGTTCTGAGGCTGGTTTTGCGCATACTGACCCAATAAACGGCTCGCTGAAAATGCAAAGGCTCCAGCATACACCTGACAAATCGGCCAGAGCGGACGTCGTCCTGAAAGGCGCTTTCAATTCGATTCACTTGGGGTTCAGTCAATTCACCCATGCGGACCCAGCGCGACAGCGCACTGGCAACTTCTACCTCCGTCAGGTGGCTGATCAAGACCGGAGCTGGCTGCGCCAACAACAGTCTCTGGACCGCGTCACTGGATGATTCCTGCCGGTAATAGGGCAGCAGCGCACTGGTGTCAAAATACAGCATCAATAACGCTCTTCGTCACGCAGTGCTCTCACCAGATCTGCGGCAGTGCTTCCTGTTGACGGCAATGCCGCTCTGAGTTCAGAGCGATCGGCAAACTGCACACGCTGCAACACAGGAGCAGTCAGGCGAGCGGCAGGTTTGCCGTTGCGCAAAATCAATACCTCATCGCCAGCAGCGACGGCATCAAGCAGTGTGGATAATTTTTCCCTCGCCTCACGCACACTGGTTTCACGCATTACAGCACTCCTCGATTTACGCCATTAAAGCTGACCCAAGGTTTAGTGTACACAAACAATGTACACTAATCACCTGCCAAAAACGCGTCCGTCCCCTTTTAGGCCTGCCCAGGACATACAACCCGTCAAGGTTATAGACCATGCGTGCGAGCTGTGCCAACTTTGCTGAAAAGCACCGACAGCACCCCCCAAGCCCTGCTTAAACCATTAACAACCCTGCAAATCCAGCCTATACTCTGCTCATGAATACACAACCTGCAAAAGATATCCGCTGGCAACAGCGTTTCAAGAACTTCCAGCGCGCTTTTTTGTTGCTGCGCGAGGCCCTTGAAAAAGATCCGGCTCAACTCAGTCAGCTGGAAAAAGAAGGCATTATTCAGCGCTTTGAATACACCTTTGAGCTGGCCTGGAAGGTATTGAAGGACAAAATGGAACATGACGGACTGGAGATCAATCAGATATCCCCCAAAACCGTCGTGCGGCAGGCGTATGCGGCCAAGTATCTGGATGATGCCGACACCTGGCTACGCATGATCGGCGACCGCAACCTGATCAGCCACACCTACGACTTCAGCAAGTTCGAGGCTGTCATCGCGACGCTGCGCTCGGACTATCTGCCCATGCTGGACACCTGGTATTTCGATCTGCTGGCTGAGATCAATGAGTGAGCCACTGGACAACAAAACCCGGCAATTGCTGGCTGATGTCTTTTCACGGCACCCGAGTATTGAGCAAGCGATTCTGTATGGCTCTCGCGCCAAAGGCACTCACCACACCCGCAGTGACATTGATATCGCGCTGAAAGGCGCGCTGCTGGACAGGTTTGACATTGCAGCTGTACAGATGGATCTGGATGATCTGGACATTTCCTGGCAAGTGGATGTGCAACACTACGAAGCGTTGCGCAATCCGGCGCTGCGTGAACACATTGATCGGGTTGGCATGGTTATCTGGACTCGGTAACTCCCACTGCCTTCCAAAAAGGACACATCACGACCTCATGAAAGCCGCCAATGACGATATACCAACGCCACTAAACCCAGCCTCGGATACGCTGGCAGCGATTAAACAGGCGCTGGCTCAGCAAGAATTAGCCTCCATAGAAGACGTGAACGACTTCCTACAGACGTTCACAATGCAGCAGAACCAGGCAGGGAACCCCGATTTTCAAGGCTTGTCACCGTATCAGATGCATCACCTGTTGACCCGGCCCTTTGATGCGCCCGATGTCCTGGTTTTCAGTACACAACCTTCAGGCGTTGAAGAGGCGCCAATCATGCGCCTGTTCCAAATGCTCGTTGAGGCAATCGGCGACAAGGGCCTGAAGGCCACTGCCATGGGCAACCTGCCACAGAAGTTCAGCCGCGAGGCTGCTCTACGTTATTGGGGCGAGCAGGAGCATGCGCGAAGAACCCGTTACGGCGGCATCACCCGGGAAGAGGATTTTTTCGATCTGCACGTCGTGCGGATCGTTGCCGAAATGGCAAAACTGATCCGACGGGTCAAGGGCAAATTTGTATTGACCGCCACCTATCGCAAAGTGCTCAAACAAGGAGGCCTGCCGTCTTTGTATACGAGCTTGTTTCAGTGTTATGTGCAGAAATTCAACTGGGGTTACCGCGGCCGCGGCCGTGAACATCCGTTCTTCCAACAATCCTTCGCATTCACACTCTATTTGCTACAGCAATTCGGGCGCACGGAAAGACCGGCACGTTTCTACGAAGACCGCTTCATACAGGCATTTCCGATGCTGTTAGATGATCTGCATGATGCGATTCTTGGCGCCGAACGGGAAATACGCATCCAGTATCGTTACCGTGTGCTTACCGATTTTGCCGCATTTATGGGACTGGTGACACTGCAGCGCCTGAGCGATGATCTCACGCCCGAGTATGCTGTCATCGCACTGCCGTTGGTGTTTGAATTGGTGGAGTTTCGGTTAGCACCCGGGTAGTACTTGGGGACGGAGGCATGCCTCCGACCCCAATGCCTCCGTCCCCAACCCAAAACCCCCGGTAAAGTGGTAACATCCGTCGACACAGCACAGAGGAGCAAAGCTGATGATATCCCCGGCGGAATTGGCGGAATTGATGGCAGATCTGGAGAGCGATCGCATCGAGCGCACAGAATCAACAAATAACACTGACAAATTCAGTCAAGCTGTTTGCGCCTTTGCCAATGATCTTCCAAACCACAAACAGCCCGGGTATCTGGTCATCGGCGTTGACAAGTTTGGTGTTCCAACCGGGCTCGACGTGACTGAAAAACTGCTGGCAAACGCACGCAGCTTCGATACCAGTCCGATCCGGGACGCTGCAATGTCAGATCTGTCTGCGTCACTGTTCCAGGCCTACCGTCAAGAAGTGATTGACCCGGAGGTCATCGAAGCCAATCACCGCTCACTGGAAGATCAATTGGCATCCCTGCGCTTCTATGACAGCAGACACCACGTACCCACCGTCGCGGGCCTTTTATTATTCGGGAAAAATCCTCGATATTATTTACCCGGCGCCTACATTCAGTTCCTCCGCCTGCCGGGCACCACACTGACTGAGCGGCCTGACGATGAAGCCGAAATTTCGGGCGACCTGTTGAGTGTGTTACGTGAGCTTGACGCTCGCATCAAGGTAAACAACATCACAAAACCGGTTGCTGTTTCTACATTACGAGAGACCAGCCAGTCGGCCTATCCCGATGTGGCAATCAGAGAAATTGTACTCAATGCGGTGATGCACCGGGACTACCAGTCCAACACCCCAATCAAACTTTACTGGTTTACAGACCGCATTGAAGTGCACAGCCCGGGAGGCTTGTATGGTGAAGTGACACCATCAACACTGGAAAGCCGCAGCAGTTACCGCAACCCCGTACTGGCTGAAACCATGAAAGCCCTTGGGTATGTCAACCGATACGGTTATGGCATCCAGCGCGCCCAGGCGGCTATGGCAAAAAACAGTAGCCCAGCTGTTCAGTTTGAAATTGATGATCGCACCGTACTTGCGATATTGCCGGGGAAACAACTTTGAAAACGATCGCATTTTTTAACAACAAAGGTGGCGTTGGTAAAA
>JAUSPW010000033.1 GCA_030652635.1 Pseudohongiella sp.
AAGAAGTAAAAACACTGCTTCTTAATCATATTTATGCGTCACGGCTGAACTACCCCGATTACGCTTTATTTGTAGGGAACAAAGATTTGCATGCCGTCAGCGGCACCTTACTGGATCTGTTTGGCGAGACGCTGGCAAGCGAGCATGTTGGAGGGACAACACGTTATGCTCAAGGCATGGTCTCTGATGCTCCTGAACCAGAAAATCAATCCGTGAACATGGGAATCTGGCAACAGAATGGCGGCACCGGGATATTCGGGATGACAGGCAGCTTCTCAAAATATTCTTTTCACGCGTCACAGTCTGCTGGCATGGGAACCTGGCTGGTGAACAATTCTGAGAGAATTGGCACCACTGTGGCATTGAGCGATTCAGACGGGGCTGATTTCAGATATGGCCAGCTATTTATTTCGTCAGTCACCGTGGGCAGCCAAAACTACAAGGCCAGTTTCAGAATGATCAACACGGATGATCTTGTGCTTGAGTTGGTATCCATCATTGACGAATTCAGCCGCGAACCAGCAGCGAACTATGATGCGGAAAGTCTGATTCTGCAAATACCTCGCCTGGGGTATTTTGTTTTTCCCAACGACTATGTCTATTTTGATGTACAGATGGTGTTAATCCCTGACACCGACCCGCCACAGTTCAGGGTGATCACCGCAGAGTCGGTTGTGGAGTAAACTTGGAAATGGAGCGCTTAACAGAGCACACGGTCAGTTGTCCATACTGCGGAGAGGCCATTGAGGTATTTATAGATCCTCAGGATGCGGGGGATCAGTACATTGAAGATTGTCAGGTGTGCTGCAGGCCGATCACATTCAATGTCATATCGGATTCAATGGGACATTTGTCTGTCACCGTGCACGACGAGAATGACTCTTACTAAAAACCTGAAATATCTGGTACTCAGCTCTTCAGGCCTCCCGTGAACATGTAACGTTATCCAACATATTTCGTTCTCATTGATTCCACGCAGTTGAATTCATCACCCCATTCACCGCCATCGCATAATCCATCCGCTCCCCCTGCCACATTGTGATGGCCGTGAACTCATCAATATCCAAACCCAAGCGTTGATGCTGCCGCTCAATAGCCAGCGTTTCTTCATGCGTCTCATGCTCCGCGAACTGCGGATACAACGCCTCAGGTAAAATCTGGCGATCCGGCCGGCGAAACTCAATATATGCTCGATGTTGGCTCATTCCATGGTTGATGATTTCATAACCCTGCTCGTGCACCAGTCGGTGATGACGCCGGCACAGCAACACCAGATTCTCCAGTTTGGTCTCGCCGCCATCGCACCAGTGATGGATGTGGTGCGCGTCGACAAAACGCGACTCGGTGCAGCCGGGAAAGCGACAGCCGTGATCGCGGATCATAAGCGCGCGCCGCAGCGCGGGTGAGACGGTGCGGGTTTTGCGGCCTACATTCAGCACGTTGCCGTGACTATCCTCCAGCACCGTGAGCAGCGCGGTGTCGCAGGCCAGGCGACGGGCGCTGGCCGGTGACAAGAAAGGGCCGTGCTCGATACTGCAGTGGTGGCCTGCGCTGTGCATGAGTGAATCCTTTTCGATGTGGATGATCATCTGGTGGCGCTGGGGCGGTGTGAGTGGAGACTGCAGTGCCCCTGAAGAAAGAGGTGCCAGATCGCTTTCGTTGTGCCCTAGACTCAGTTCGGCTAACAGCATCAATGCGTCGGCGCGTTTTTGCGGAAAGGTGTCTGCTGTTGTCTGTTGTGTGTCAGATGCCTCTTGTGCATCAGCTATTTCTGGTGAACCCTGTAATTCTTGCGCACCGGACTCTCCGCATAAACCAGAAAACGTTTCCGCGGAAACGCTTTCATGATCATTTTTCTGTTCCCCAGTCACTTTTGTATTGCTGTTTGCACTGGGTGGAAAAAGCTGGGCAAAGGCGCCTTCAATGGCTTTGATAAGCAGCGCGCCATCCTCGGGAGTCAACCGCCCGCGAATCACCAGCATGCCATCATCGTCATAATACCAGTGCAGCTCCCGCCCAGTGAACTGGGCGGCTGCTACATCCACGTTATTGTTTTCGTTCAGACCATCATCAGCCTGCACCAGGCGTTGTACACGCTGATGTTTGCGAACCAGCATCTCAACATGATGGGCTGTACCATGACGGGCAATGTTCAGCAGGAACGCTTCATTCTGCGGCGTGGCGCTGCGGGTCATAGCACGCACCTTGGAATAACTGATCGCGCCGCTGGCGAACGCTTCATCAATTTGTGGTAATTGCGCCAGACATTTTGCGACACGCACCTTCTCCCGTGCGGCGCCGAGATCAATGCCGCAATAATAATTGAGCCAGTGCGCCGGCGACTTGATAGCACCACCATCACCCCATGCCTCACGCTCAACAAGTGCTGCCAGCAATTTCAAAAACCGATGCTGGGCCGCGTTGATATGACCCGCCAGGCGAGTGATGGCAGCGATCAGCGCGTCGTTGTCTGCGGGGATATCCGTGCTGACTAACGCAGGCGTTGAGTGCGGGCTGTGAGTATCCGCGAAAACTTTTTGTGCAGATGCTGAAACGGGAGTAGTTGCTTTCATTGGTGGGCTCCCAAATAAGGAATTTATACTGTTTGCATATACAGTATTGTAGCCCTATCATTCTGTATTATCTATTATTTTTTATTTTATCACCCGAACTCAGACTGACCTTACTGCCCGCCTTTGTTGCGCTGACTTAACTTGTACTTATGTTTGTTTTACCGCAGCCGCAACACGTATTGTCTCAGCTCAAGATCATCATCCAAGATGGGAAAACATGTACAAACGAGTCGAAGT
>JAUSPW010000037.1 GCA_030652635.1 Pseudohongiella sp.
CGGCATGGCTTCAAACGGAAATAGAAACCCCGATAGAAGAATCGATGGCAGCAACACAAACACGGTCATCTGCATGGCCTGCAACTGGCTTTTGGCGATGGTGGAAATCACCAGTCCCAGCGTCAGGCTGGCGCAAATAAATAGCAGCGCTGCCAGCGCCAGATAATCCAGACGACCGCGCACCGGCACATCAAACACCAGATTACCTGCGCCCAGAATAATGGCGATCTGAATAAAACCCACCAGCACGTAGGGCACAATTTTCCCCAACATCAATTCAAACGGCTGCACCGGTGTGGTGATCAGAAATTCCATATTGCCCTGTTCACGTTCGCGCACTATCGCCGCAGAGGTAAACAGCACCATGGTCATGGTCAGAATAATGCCGAGTAATCCCGGCACAATATTCACTACCGTACGTTGTTCCGGATTGAAGTACTGCACCACTTCCATGGTGGGTGTGGGCAGGGCGTAGGCTTGGTCACGGATTTCGTTTAAAGGCATATTACGCAGGCCGCGGATACTGCCGGCAACAACCGTATCCGAACCGTCCACCAGCCATTGCCCGATGGGCTCTGACATATCCGGATGTGCATCGGCCTGTGTACGGCGCAGTAAACGTCCATCCAGATCAGCCGGCAAATATAAAACGGCTTTGACTTCGCCGCGCGTGATGGCCGCTTCTGCTTCTGGCAGTGTGAAGTATTGTGCTTGAAACTGCACAACCTGACTGGCCTCAACAGCCTGAATCAGCGCGCGGCTATACGATGACTGTTCCATATCCAATACCCCGGCTGGCAACAGTCTGGCATCGGTGTTGATGGCGTAACCAAACAGCGTGAGCTGGATCAGCGGGATCATCACAATCAAACCAAAACTCATGCGGTCACGCGACAGTTGGCGCAGTTCTTTGCTGATGATGGCAAAAATTCTATTCCACATGATGGCCACTCTGGTTCACGCGTGAACCGGTGCAATTCACAAACACGTCCTCCAGGTTAGGGCGCACCATTTCCAGTTCACGTGCGCCGGCGCGTTGTTGCAACCACAACAATGGCTCTGCAGTGTTGCTGCATTTGTGAATCAACACACGCAGGCGTGCACCAATCTGTGCAGCAGATACCACTTCGTTTTCCTGCTCCAGTTTTGCTTTCAGTGCGCGCAGATTGTCGCCGGAGATTTCGATTGTCCATGCGTTCATGGCATTCATTAATGCCTGCGGTGTGCCGTCGGCGCGCTTGACACCCAGGTCCAGAATGGCCAGTTGATGGCAGCGTTCGGCTTCATCCATGTAATGTGTAGAAACCAGAATGGTCGTGCCGGCATCGGACAGATCAAACAGCCGTTCCCAGAATTCACGACGATTTTCCGGGTCAACGGCAGAGGTTGGCTCGTCGAGAAATAACAACTCGGGTGCGTGAATGGTGGCTGCCGCTAAGGCCAGTCGTTGCTTCTGGCCACCGCTCATGGATCCGGCGAGTTGTTTGCGTTGAGGATTCAATTCATACAGTTCTATCAGTTCATCACGGCGCTGTTTGGCGTGCGCGCGTTTGATGCCGTAAATTCGCGCGACAAAGTCCAGATTCTCCTGCACACTCAAATTGTCGTAGAGTGAAAACTTTTGAGTCATATAACCAATGCGCAGCCGCAGTTTTTCTTCTGCCCCGGGGAGATGTTCTCCAAGCACCGTCGCGGTGCCAGCACTGGGTTTTAACAATCCGGTGAGCATTCGGATTGACGTCGATTTACCACTGCCGTTGGGCCCAAGAAAACCATAAATGCTACCGCGTGGAATTTTCAAATCCAGCGCATCAACGGCCAGTGTCTGACCAAAACGCAAACTCAAGCCTTGGGTTTCGACTGCATAATCCTGGCTCATGGCAGGCTGACCTCAACCGTCATGCCAGTGGGCAGTCCTGACTGAGAGGCTGGGAGCTCCAGCTCGGTGAGATACATCAAACGTGCCCGGTCGCGCTCATTGAGGGCATAAAACGGTGTAAATGCTGGTTGTGCGCGGATGTAACGGATGCTCGCAGAAAATGCCGGTATGCCCGAGTCGGGTTGAACCATCAATTGTGCTCCGGGCGTCAACCGCTCGCGGGCGTCAGCGGGCACATAAACACGGACATAGGCCTGTTGATCGATCAACAGGCTCACCAACGGGGCACCTTGAGCAACACGGTCACCTTGTTGCCACGGCAGACTGTCAACAACGGCGTCGTGCGCAGAAATCAGACTGAGATCCTGCAGTGCTTTTTGCTCCAAGGTGAGTCTGGCCTGCGCAGCAACAATGCGCGCCTCGATTTGCAACAATTGTTCCGGCCGTGTGCCGTTCTTGAGTTCAGCCAGCTGTTGCTTCGCTTGTTCAAGCCGTGCAGCTGTCTGGTTCTTGGCCGCCAAAAACTGGTCCAGTTCTGCCTGTGTGCCAGCGCCACTGCGCACTAGCTGTTCTGAGCGTTGCAATTTTTGTTCGGCATCCAGAACATCCGCTTGTGCGCCTTGCACGGAGGATTCGGCGCGGGCAATGGCCTCACTGCGTGGGCCCTGTATCAACTCGTTGCGTAACGCCTTGAGCTCGGCCATTTCCGCCTCACGTTGAGCGATCCGGGCTGACACACTCTGGTTATCCAGCCGCAACAGCAACTGGCCAGCACTGACGTGATCACCTTCGCGCACCAGTACCTCGCTGATCAATTCGCTGACCGGTGCGCTTAAATTATGGCGTTCGCGCTCAACAATGCCATACCAACCGGTGGTTTCCTGTTCGCAGGCACTGAGAGTTACCAAAAGCAAGGCAACAAAGGCAAAGCGTACGTTATTCATGTCATGTGTCCGGTCAGGGGTGGGTTTGTGTGTAAGAGTATTACAGTGAGTCAGGTGGATCAGGCACAAACAGTGCGCGTTGCAACAGCATCACGTTGTGCTTGACCAGACGTTGAGCATCATTGGCACTTAAGCCAATGCCGCTGTGTTCCATAAAGGCGGGAGGTGCCAATAGCGGAAACACCATCAAACTGACCAGGCTGAGTCGGGCCATCATAGGATCAACCTCGGGCCGCAGGTGACCAGCATCCACCAGCATTTTCTGAATCCATACCCGCGACAAATGATGAATATCGTCAAAAACGCGGTTCACAATCTGATACGACGGCGTGCTTTTATCGGTGTGCATGACCCGTTGAATCAGGCGCGCCAAGCCCGGGTTGGGCGCCATGATGCGGTAATAGGTCAGCATCAGCGACTCAAGGCGTTCGGATATCCGGCAATTGCTGTGGTCGGGTTGACGGTCAGCGGTTTGCTCGTGCGTGTTCTCGCGCAGTCCGGCCAGCACTGGCGCCAGCGTCTCGCGCAGCATCTGCTCAAACAGGCCAGCTTTGGAACCAAAGTAATAACGAATCAGTGCCGCATCAACGCCTGCGGCAGCAGCCAGAGAGCGCGTGGAAACCGCCTCATAAGGCTGGTCAGTAAACTGTCTGTGAGCAGCTTCTATCAGTAGTTGTCTGGCGTTGGACTCACCGCGTGGTCTGCCGGGTGTGGCTGACATAATGTGTGCTCGTTGTCTTAATTCACCTGATGATGAATAGTTTATGCCCGCGTCAGGTTGTTTTGATAGTTATTAAATTCCTCAGAAGGCAGTGGTTTGTGGAATAAGTCGACAAAGTATTGCTGATTGATCAACTCGCCTCCGCCGCAGCTTCATCATCGAATATGGTTGATGTCGATCCGGTGTGCTATGAAATAGGCCTTGATCTGATGCATGTTCTTGAGTGGCAGGCGTGCACTCATGTCAATTCATTTGTTACAGTGCGGCTGTCCTTGATGCCAAAACGGCTGCTTTGTCATGACTGCTTATCCGCACTACTCGCACACTGAAGAAAGACTTAACGTCGGCCTGCACGCGTTCGGTTTTGTGCTGAGTATTGCTGGCCTGTTTGCATTGCTGCTGCGCGCCAGCAGTCTGAACTCCATACGGGCGATGGTGAGCTTTGCTCTGTTTGGTATCAGCCTCATTCTGCTTTACGGCATCTCCACGCTGTATCACAGCGCACAGAATCCGCGACTGCGTAGTCGCCTGAGGATAGCCGACCATGCCAGCATCTATGTGCTGATTGCCGGTACCTATACACCGTTCACCCTGCTGGTGCTGCCAGGCAGTATTGGCTGGAACATTTTCACCG
>JAUSPW010000049.1 GCA_030652635.1 Pseudohongiella sp.
GGCGAAGTGGCGCGCTACATGTCGCGACATAAAGGCAAGTCGGTGGCAAAGGCGGGGCTGATTGCTTCCGTGCTACCGTTTCGCCTGAAAACCAAAAATAATCCGACTGGCACTGAGCAGAAAGCATTCGACAAAACGGCGAAAGCGCTCAAGGACGACCGTGCAAAATTTCTCACCGGGTTTTTCAACGCATTTTTTGGAATCGGCGCACCTGGCGATACTGCCAGCGGTAACACCGTCAGCGATGAATTGTTGCGCTCGATGCATAACATCGCCATGCAGGGGAGTCCCAAGGCAACGCTCGAATGTCTGAAATCGTTTTCGAGCACAGACTTTCGCGGCGACCTCGCCCATTGCAAGGTGCCGACACTGATCATTCATGGAACCGAAGATCAGACCGTACCTATAGCAGCCTCCGCCAGACTTGCGGCAAAAAGTATCAGTCAATCACAACTGATCGAATACGAAGGTGCGCCACACGGCTTGTTCGTCACCCACAAAGACAAGCTGACCAAAGATCTGCTGAAGTTCATCCGTAAAAAATAGGCGTGGTAGCACCGATAGTCTGACTTGCCCCTAACCCGCCAATTTGAATTCCGCCGCAAAAACCTCCAGAATGCGGCACGTTTTCTAATTTGTGCGGGAACCTGTTTCGTGATCCGACTAGTCTGTTTGCTGCTGTGTGCCACCTTTGCTGCCAATCATAGCTTTGCTCAGTCATCGCAACCCTGGCGTCTTATAGAAGCCACTGAGCAAACGCGTGTGCAGTTCAGCCATGTATTACGCATGGAAAACCTGACCGACCAGTTTCGCGCGGGCCGCCAGGGCAGTAGTGATCAGGTGTTGTTGTCGCGCAGCCTCATGATGGCCGAGTTACGGCGCGAGCGCGTAACGTTTGGACTTGAGTTGCTGGATGCTCGGCAAGCCCTGGCAGATACCGGCAGCTCACTCAGCAGTGGCATGATCAATACCGCCACACTTCAGCAACTGTTTGTCAATGCCAACTTTGGTGAAGTAGTGCAGAGTGGCAGCAAACTGGGGGTGAAAGTTGGCAGGCAAACGTTGGATCTGGGCAGTCGTCGCGTGATGGCGCGCAGCGCATACAATCTTGCGCCACTGAGTATGACCGGTGCCCTGGCTGATTTCAGCACGGCTGCCGGACGGCGCTGGCAGGCGTTTTACTTTTTGCCTGTGCAGAATGTCCCTAGTGACCTGCAAAGCCTGCTTAAAAATCGCACTGAGCGGGATCGTGAAAGTAAAACCGCCCGGCTGTGGGGCCTATTTAATGAGATGCCGGCCTTAGCAGAGCGCATGCGCGGCGACTTCTATTACATTCGCCTTGATGAAAAAGATCGATACGGCCAACCCTCCGCCAATCGGGAACTCAACAACTTTGGTGCGCGAGTATTCCGTCCCGCAGCGAGTCAGCAACTGGACTTTGAAGTGGAGGCCATTATTCAGCGAGGCACCTCGCATGCAAGCGCAGCGGTCACCGATGTGCGCGCGCTGGATCATCGTGCACACTTTTATCATGTCGAAATGGGTTATACCTTTGACAGCGCATGGCGTATCCGTTTACAGGCGCAGTTTGATTATGCCTCGGGTGATAAAGATCCCACGGATGGCACTAACGGACGCTTTGACACGCTGTATGGTGACCGGCGTTTTGATTTCGGACCTACCGGTCTATTCGGGCCGTTCTCGCGTGCCAATCTGGTGTCGGCTGGGTATCGCTTGACTGCTACGCCTATGACCGGTGTGCGCGTGATGCTGGCACATCGCGATTATCGTCTGGCTGAGGCGAAAGATCAGTGGGTGGGCACTGGGCTGCGCGATAGCTCGGGTCGCTCCGGTCGTGGTCTTGGCCAGCAAGTGGAAGTGCGCGTTCAGTGGGATGTGGTTCCGGGCAACATCACGATTGAAGGTGGCGCGGCGGTGATGACCACAACCGGTTTTGCCCGTCGCGTGCCGGGTGCCGATACTCCGGCATCAACAAATTATGCTTATCTGCAAAGCACATTGTCATTCTGAAACTGGCAGATATAACAAGCACCAAAGCAGCCACTAACGCTGCTTTGGCAGTTGTTTACACATCAAGCGAGTAAGGGTGCCAGATATTTTCCAGTGTGCGACTTCTTACTCCCCGCTACTTTCAAAGGCGTCCCCTGAGCAACCACCTTGCCCCCGGCATCGCCCCCCTCCGGCCCCATATCAATCACCCAGTCGGCCTCCGCAATCACATCCAGATTGTGCTCAATCACAAGCACCGAGTTGCCCGCATCCACTAGCCGGTGCAACACCCGCAACAGCTTTTCTACATCCGCCATATGCAGCCCGACAGTGGGTTCATCCAGCACATACAGTTTGTGTGGTGGTTTACTGCCGCGCAGACTCAAATGCGGTTTGGCTTTGGCCAGCTCCGATACCAGCTTGATGCGCTGAGCTTCACCGCCTGACAAGGTCGGGCTTTGCTGGCCAAGTGTGAGATACCCTAGGCCCACTTCCTGCAACAGTCGCAGCGAATGATAGATGGCGGGTACCGACTCAAAAAACACCACCGCCTCATCTATATCCATGGCCAGTACTTCACCAATATGTTTACCCTTGTACTGAACTGACAGTGTTTCCGGATTAAATCGCCAACCACCGCAGGCTTCACAATCGACACGCACATCCGGTAAAAAATTCATTTCGATTTTCTGCATGCCGTTACCGGAGCAGGTTTCACAGCGTCCGCCGGAAACGTTAAAAGAAAAACGACCGGGTTGATAACCGCGCAGGCGCGCATCAACGGTGTCGGCAAACAGTTTGCGGATGGTGTCCCAGATACCGACATAACTGGCAGGGCAGGAGCGTGGTGTTTTACCTATCGGCGTCTGGTCCACCTGCAGAATGCTATCGATGGATTGCCAGCCGTCGATGTTGTCGCAGTCCTGCCAGTTGATGGCTTTGCGTGCGGACTTTTTTGTGAACCTGCCGGCTGCGCTGACAGCAGCGTGTATGTTGTTAAACAGGACACCACGTATCAAGGTGCTTTTACCACTACCGCTGACACCACTGATGGCAACCAGTCTGCGCAGAGGGATATCAATATCCAGTTTGCGCAGGTTGTTCATACGGGCGCCGCTGATGCTCAGTTGTTCTGTTTCAAACTGATCGCGGCTCTGGCTGTTGCGCACATCGGATAAGGGGTGACGCATGGGATTGGCCAGGAACTGCCCAGTCAAGGAGCGTTTGTTTTTTTTCAGCTGCGCCAATGTGCCGGTAGCTACAATTTCTCCACCTTTAACTCCGGCACCAGGTCCCACATCAATCAGATAATCTGCTTCTGCCATGGTGGCATCGTCGTGCTCCACCACAACCACGGTGTTGCCATGTTGCTGCAGCTCACGCAGGGTTTTGATCAGCAGCGCATTGTCGCGCGCATGCAGGCCGATTGTGGGTTCATCCAGAATGTAACAGACGCCCTGCAGGTTGGAACCAAGCTGTGACGCCAGCCGTATGCGTTGCGCCTCACCACCACTGAGTGTGGGCGCGCCTCGGTCCAGACTGAGATAACCCAGTCCGACTTTTTGCAGGAAACTCAGGCGGCCGGTCAGCTCTGGCAGGATATCGCGCGCAATACTCTCCTGTTTTTTGTCCAGTTTGATTTTGCTGATGGTGGTTGCAGCATGATCCACGGACTGTTGCGTCAGTTCAGCAATGTTCCACTGTTGGAAGCGCACTGCCAGTGCCACCGGATTTAACCGTGTGCCTTTGCATTTTTTACAGGGTTTGCCGACATCAGCGTTTTCCGGATCAAGCCAGTTTTCTTCTTCTCCCGTTAAATCCTCAGTAAACTCTGGCAGGATCTCCCCCGTACCATAACAGCTGTGGCACCAGCCATGTTTGGAGTTAAACGAAAACAGCCGCGGGTCCAGATCATCAAAACTGTCACCGCACGAGGGGCAGGCGCGACGGGTTGAGAATAACGCGTCGGTGGCCGCCTGCATTTTGCTGGTGCGTTTTTTAGTGCCGATTTTTGTAACGCCAGCCGCTGTGTTAACGGGGCTTATCATCAACAATCCGTTACCCACTGCCAACGCTTCGTCAATCAAGGAGGTCAGAGCCTTTTCGTTTTTGCTGCTGATAGCAATTGAATTGATCAGCACTTCAATATTGTGTTCCTTAAAACGATCCAGCACCGGCCAGTCATTGGTGGGCAGATACTTCCCGTCCACACGCAGTTCGGTATAACCTTTGCCCGCTGCCCATGCGGCCAATTCTTTGTAAATGCCTTTGCGGCCGACTACCACCGGTGCCAGCACACTCACAGTCTGCCCCTGCCAGTCACTGAGCAGACGCGACAAAATCATCTCGCGGCTTTGTGGTTCAATCGGCACCTCGCAGCTTGGGCAGTATTGTGTACCCAGCTTCACAAAAATCAGGCGCAGAAAGTGGTAAATCTCAGTCAGTGTGGCCACCGTACTTTTGCGGCCACCGCGGCTGGTGCGCTGTTCAATGGCAACAGTTGGCGGAATGCCATGAATGGCGTCAACATCAGGCCGTGTGGCCGGTTGCACAAACTGCCGCGCGTAGGCATTCAATGATTCCAGGTAACGACGCTGTCCTTCCGCGAACACAATATCAAAAGCCAGCGTGCTCTTGCCGCTACCGCTGACGCCGGTAATAACCGTGAACTTGTTCCAGGGAATACTGACATCGACATTTTTTAGATTGTGTTCGCGCGCGTGGTGAATCTGAATAGCGGCTTCACGTTTAACAGCTTTGACACCGCTGGCTTTAGCCACTGGCAGTTTGCCGGATTTGCTAAGTTTGAGCTCCTGTTCATACTGACGCAGTGCGTCGGCGGTATGTCCTGTACCGTCTGAGCTAAACCATGCAGGTGTGCCGTTGGCGATCAACGTGCCGCCGTCGACACCACCTTCCGGGCCAATATCAATCAGCCAGTCGGCAGCGCGAATGACATCCAGATTGTGTTCAATGATCAGCAGCGAATGCCCGGCATCCATCAACTTGCGAAACGCTTTCAACAAGACATGAATATCGTGGAAGTGCAGACCCGTGGTGGGTTCGTCAAACAGAAACAGAATACCTTTGTTTGGTGCCTTTGTTTTGCTTCCCGCTGCGCTTTTGCGATTGCTGGCAGTAGCAGTCGGTAATTCGGCCAGATGCCCTGCCAGTTTGAGGCGCTGAGATTCGCCACCGCTCAGGGTGGGGACAGCCTGGCCCAATTGTAAATAGTGCAGGCCAACATCGATCAGTGGTTGCAGGCAGTGCTCAACGTCAGTATCACCCTGGAAAAACTCCAGTGCCTCTTCTACGGTCAGTTCCAGTACATCAGCAATTGATAGTGCTTGTGTACTGTCGCGTGGATCCAGCAAAGTGACTTCCAGAATTTCCCGGCGATAACGTTTGCCATTACACTCGCTGCAACGCAGGTACACGTCACTCAGAAACTGCATCTCAAGGTGTTCAAAACCATTGCCTGAGCACACCGGGCATCGGCCGTTACCGGAGTTAAAACTGAAAATGCCCGGTGTATAAGAACGCTCTTTTGCTAAGGGTTGATCAACAAACCGTTTTCGAATGACATCAAAGGCACCCACATAGGTGGCAGGAATCGAGCGTGTAGTTTTACCAAGCGGACTCTGGTCAACAAATACAATATTGGACAGATGTTGCTGGCCATTGATGCTGTCGTGTGAGCCGGGGGCTTCAGTGGTAATACCAAAGTGGCGGCATAGCCCGCGATACAGCACATCACGCATCAGCGTTGATTTGCCCGAACCGCTGACGCCGGTGATACACACCAGTTTTTGCAGCGGAATTTCCAGATCAATATTTTTTAGGTTGTTCTCACGCGCGCCTTTGATATTGATTACATGATCAAAAGTCGGGCGTAGCTCAGTTTTCGCAGTAGTGTCGGAATTACTGACAGATGGTTCAGCGACCAACAATTCGCTGCGTAGATATTTTGCGGTCAGTGAGTCTTTGTTGCGCAGCAGTTCCGCCGGGGTGCCCATAAAACGTACTTCACCGCCGCGCTTGCCGGGGCCCGGACCAATATCAATGATCAGATCAGCGGCCAGCATGACCTGCGGGTCATGTTCCACCACAATCAGAGAATTACCGGCGTCACGTAATCTGTGCAGGATACTAACCATGCGCTGCATATCACGGGTGTGCAGGCCTATGCTGGGTTCATCAAGCACAAACAAGGTATTCACCAGCGATGTGCCCAGCGCAGTGGTCAGATTGATACGCTGCACTTCCCCGCCGCTTAATGTGCGTGATTGCCGATCCAGGGTCAGGTAGCCCAGTCCCACATCCAGCAGGTAATTCAGTCGTGACCGGATTTCGCCAAGCAGTAGCTCAGTGGCCGCGTCCAGCCTGCCGGGCAAACGCAGCGCTTTAAAATATGCTGCGCAGTCTTGCAGTGATAAGAGCATAAGCTCATTGATCGGGTAGCTGTGTGCTGGCAGGCCATGATCACCCGGCAAGGATGGCTGTTGATGCAGACGCCACCACAAAGCTTCGGGTTTCAGTCGCGCGCCATGACAGGCATGACATTCAGTGTAGGCGCGGTAACGCGACAACAACACGCGAATGTGCATTTTGTAAGCCCGGCTTTCCAGCCAGCCAAAAAAACGGCGGATGCCATACCAGACTTTATCCTGCCAGCCGCCTTCACCCTCCTGCACCCAGGTTTGTTGCTGTTGCGTCAACTCTTTCCACGGTGTATCCAAGGGTATTCCGGCTTTGCGTGCATATTTCTCAAGATCGTCCTGACATTCTTTGTAACTGGCGCTCTGAAATATTTTAATCGCGCCTTCACGCAGGGTTTTATTGTGGTCAGGAATGACCAGATCAAAATCCACATCAATGATGCGTCCAAACCCTTTGCAGCTTTCACAGGCCCCAATCGGGGAGTTGAATGAAAACAGGCCCGGGCCGGGTTCGCTGAATTGTCGGTCACAGTCTGGACAATGCAGATGACTGGAATAGGCTTTGATCACTTGTTGTGCTGTGTCTGGTTCGCCATACACAATGACATGGCCGCTGCCATGATGTAGTGCGGTTTCTATCGCTTCGCCCAGACGTTCCCGGTTGCCTTCATTCAGGCGAAGGCGATCCTGCACTGCATGAACCTGGTGCTCGTGCTGTGCCTGAATGCGGGTGTACCCCTGTTGGTTGAGCCACTGCAGAATTTCATCGCCGGAAAAATTGTGCGGTACATTAACAGGCAGGCATACATGAATACGTGACTCAGCCGGCAGGCTGGCCATCAAATCCGCAATGATGGTCTGCGTGCTGTCGCGTTTTACCTCGCGCTGGCAGCCAGGGCAGTGCAGATGAGACAGCCGGGCATAAACCAGTTTGATATAGTCGTTCAGTTCGGTCATGGTGCCGACCGTTGAGCGCGAGGTGCGTACCGGATTGCTCTGGTCTATCGCAATGGCCGGCGGGATGCCTTCTATACTGTCGACCGCCGGTTTGTCCATGCGATCCAGAAACTGGCGCGCATAAGCAGAGAACGTTTCTACATAACGACGTTGGCCCTCGGCATAAATCGTGTCGAAGGCCAGTGTGGATTTGCCTGAGCCACTGACGCCAGTGATCACAATCAGTTTGTTGACCGGCAGCTCGAGTGAGATGTTTTTGAGATTGTTCTGTCTTGCGCCGCGCAGCACAATGGATTCAATTGCACTGCCACCAGCGGACTTTTGCTTTACGAGCGACATGTCAGTGATTTCAGATATCCTTTATACCGTTAAAAATGGTTTTGCGTGGCCGCGCCATCACGCGTTGCACCATGGGTAAAAAGTACTCCAGCGGTTTTGATTCAAATTCCGGATCAAAAGCCTTGCCATCGTAAATATCGCAAAAGCGTTTTGTGTAGTCGTAGTAGGGTGAGTCTGCGTACTTATCACGCATATCACGATCACCGCCTAAGTGGTGAAAGTAGTCATAACCCTGGAATATCTGATGATGGCGCAGCAACCAATGGTTTGCTTCACTGACAAAAGGTTTCAGGATAGCCGCTGCGATTTCGCCATGATCGTAAGTGCCCAGCGTGTCGCCGATATCGTGCAGCAGCGCGACTACAACATACTCTTCGTCCTCACCACCGTCATGAGCGCGCGTAGCCGTCTGCAGGCAATGTTCAAATCGATCGACAGGAAAGCCACCACAGTCGCCTTTTAACAGCTCAAGATGCTTGATCACGCGCGTTGGCAAATCCGATGCAAATTCATTAAATGCTTTACCAATGATTTGCCAGTCTTCAAGCGTGCTTTCTTTAAAACTCTTGAAGGTGGCTTGTGGTTGCTGATGATCACTCATGTCTGAATTCTCCATCGGTTTGTGATAGGACGCCGGGATTCTAGCATGATTAAAAATGCGCGAAAGCGCTACAATCTGCCCTGATTACCATTATTTGACTACGACAAAACCCCTGCGCGGGGGGCAGGAGCCATATGTGAAAAAACTGACTCGGGATCTGTTGACGGGATTATCCCTGTTATTGCCGGTTGTGCTTTCCATTCAACTGCTTATCTGGCTGGTGACAACAGTTGAAGGGTGGTTGAAGCCGTTGTGGGAACTGCTGCTGCCGCCAGCGTGGTATCTGCCGGGGATGGCGATTGTCAGTTTTTTGTTACTGGCCTTGGTGGTAGGAGTCAGTTTCAGGGTGCGGGTGATCGGGGCGTTGTGGCAATACAGTCACGATCTTCTGGATCGCATTCCGGTGCTCAACTATGTCTATAACACGATCAAGGACTTTTTTGATCTGATTGGTGGGCAGGATTTTGGTGATCAATCGGTCGTCTGGGTCAAAATGCCGGATTCTCCTTACAAGTTACTGGGCGTTGTCACCAAGCAGGGCGACGACAAGAATTCGCGGCTGGGACAAATGATTTCAGATGATGAAATCGCTGTGTATCTGCCGATGAGTTATCAGGTGGGTGGTTATATGGTGGTGCTACCGAAAGCGAATGTTGAGCCGGTAGATATGAATGCGGGCGATGCCTTGCGGCTGATCATGAGCGCGGGTCTGGGGCAGAAGCAGAAGGGTAAAAGGTAGAAAAAAGTGTGATTGTGATTGATAGCCCTCAGTTTTGTGGTTAATCGGCAGGGCAGGGCGCTCACAAGCCACGCTGCCATTCTTCACGCAGCGGAATTCGACCGGGCTGATTGATCGCTGTGCGCACAATATCCAGCAGCGCCTGTTTATCTTTGCCAAGCACCCCTTTTAGCACCAGATAATTGGAAGCGTGATCACTTCGGAAAATAGTGCTGTTCAGTTCCAGTGCCGAAAGGAAGGTTTCCATCTCGCGGAACAGTTCCAGTTTGCCCAGTTTGCGCCAGCGGCCTTCAAACGGGTCATTAAAACGTTGAATGCCTTTGGGGAATTCCACCACTAAGGTTGACAGATAATGTGGCTGCGCTGCATTCATCAGGCGCGCGCTTTCCAGTGCATGGCGCTCGCTGAGATCAGGTCCGCCCAGGCCGTTAAGGACCATCACGGAGCTCTTGATACCAGCGGCATGCATTTTTTCGAGAGCTTCCAGCGAACTGTCAAAACTCTCGCCTTTGCTGATTCGGGTCAACAGTTCGTTGTCGCCGGTTTCGCAGCCAACATATAACAGGCTCAATCCTTTAGCGCGCAAGGCCTTTAAATCTTCGACAGTCTTGTTGCGCAGATTGCGCGGCAGACAGTAGGCACTGACACGAGGTTTGTGCGGCAGCCAGCGATTGAGCATATCCATGATTTCATGCAGACGACGTGTTGATAGCGTCATGGCATCGCCATCGGCCAGGAAAACCCGGTGCACCGGGTAGCCTGATTCAACAATCTGGCGCAACTGTGCCTCAATCGCGAGCAGATCCTGAGGTTGGAAACGCTTTTGAGGATCGGTATACATGGCGGGCCAATAACAATATTAAATATACTAAACAATAATAACTAATTGTTATTATTGTATTTGTATTTTAGTACGTATACCAAACATGAATACTAAAAAACATGTAACAAAATCAGCTCGTCCAGGTTCTAGGCAGAACTCGTCAGCCAACAGCCGCTAGATCATCGATGCTTTCTGCCTCGTTTATAGATCACCCCATATTCTCCATCGATACGTTCTCGTTGTTGCGACGATGAAACAACACACAGCCCCTTCTCTTGTTTAGCTGATAGTAACTTCACGCAGTAGCTCGCTTGCTGAGCACCCTAACGCGTCAGCAATTTTATATAAAATTACAACACTTATATTTATCTCCCCCCTCTCAATCCGCCCGAGATAACTGCGGTCCAACCCGCACGCCAGAGCAAGGCGTTCCTGAGAAATCCCAGCTGCCTTACGTAGCGATCGAATTCTTTTACCTAATAATAATGCCAGTTCCATCCCGCAAATATGGTGTATTGCGGACTATATGACCACGGACTATAATACCCATTTTACGTTATTTTGATTGTCGAGGCGAAGTGCTTATGAAAGACCGAGTTGTTGCTCTGGATCGCCTCCTAAATGAGATTATCCAATCGTCGCACTTTTCGAGATTCACGATCACAAAGTTGCGAGTAGAGTATATGCGCCATGTACCCCCACTATTCGCACCCTCCCAACAAGAACTCCGGCGGTATATCTATAAGCAGGTGGGGCGGTTAGTTCGGCTAGGTTGGCTGGTGCGAGAAGGCAAACCCATGAGCCGCGATGTGCAGCATCTAGTACGGGAACTTCCAGAGGGAGTCACCCTGAGATTGACTGAGCCACCATTCGGACAAGAAATTCCATTTATGCCAGACATGGACGCGGACGGTAAAAGCCGCAGCACATCCACAGTCCCTGAAACCAACTCACTTACCGACATTGAAGCGAAACTTAAACAAGTCCGAATGGAATTTATCGCAACCTTAGGCGAGGCGGAAACATACAAAGCCCTGCTTACCGATCACCCCGGTTTGCGGAACCAACTAGAACCTCTCTACCACCTATCCAGGGATCAAAGTTCCAATCTGATGGGTCAACTAAGAGCCCTTGAACAAACACTCAAATTATTGGAGGAGCAATGATGCCTACCGGGTTGAGGGCTTGGCAGTCCGCCTGCATAGGTGCTGCACTGAGCCACTACCAGAGCGGTGCCCGACATTTCTTCTGCCAAGCCACCCCTGGCGCAGGAAAAACATGGATGTCAGCCGAACTGGCGAAGCGCCTCCATACCGATGGCGAAATCGATCTCGTCATCTGCTTTGCACCCACGATTCAAGTGGTGAACTCATTTACCCGAACTCTGGAAGATATCTTTGGAGCCACCTTCGATGGCCAATTGGGATCGCTGGGAGGTGTGTTTACGTACCAATCTATGGTTTTTAAAGACGCGCGTTTCTGGTCTTTATTTGACCAGTATCGGGTGTTAGTCATTTTCGATGAAATTCATCACTGTGCAAGCGAAGAAGCTCTTTCAGGAAATATTTGGGGGCAGCACATTGCGGACAAAATCCAAGCAAAAGCTGCGTTTACACTCGCGCTCTCCGGAACTCCGTGGCGCACAGACGACGGGTTGGTAGCATTGGGGCGATATTCGTCGTCTGAGGGAGAGTTGGTTAGGGACTATATTTATGGGCTGGAACATGCGATTAGAGACGGCGTTTGCCGGAGCCCTAGAATTGTCCTGCTTGATAATCAACAGATCGAACGCACTGAAACAAAAATGTCTGAACTTTACACAGAGCGTTTCAATAGTATAAGAGACCTGCTTATTAACTCAGACACCCGTTATCAACACCTGCTGGAGCAACATACCGCCATCGAGAAGATGTTGGAGATAGCAAGTGACCGCCTGAATGAAATCCGTGTGGCCAAGCCTGATGCCGGCGGACTTATCGTAGCGTCTACAGTGTCACACGCGAACCAGATATCGGAGATTCTCCTCGGATTGGGACAAACCTCAACAGTCGTCTCCTATCAAAACCCCAGCTCACAAAAAGCAATAAATGATTTTAGACACGGGCACGATCGATGGATTGTGTCAGTTGGCATGATCAGTGAGGGGACTGACATTCCTCGACTACAGGTCTGTTGTTATCTCAGCCGCGTCAGGACTGAGCTTTATCTACGTCAAGTTTTAGGACGCATTCTTCGCCGCAACAATTCAATCGATGAATGCGCTTGGTTGTATTTGTACGTCGAGCCGACTCTAGAGGACTACTGTCACCGGATACAGATTGATCTGCCCTCCGATCCAGGTGTTGTCAGCAAATTGTTGGTTGGGGACATGGGACATCTGAGGTTTGACTCGCCAATTGATCATCTCACATACGAATCCATTGATTTGAATTTTGAGTCGGGAATAGTCGATTGGGGAGGCAACGCAGAAACTGGGACATATAAGCCCTCAGGACTATATGTGAGCCTCCATTTGTCTGATCAGTATGTCCAGCGTGTCCTTGATCTATTTGAAGGAAATTAAACGAGTAACACAGGATCCAGCATTGAAGTTAAATAATGGTTTGATGCTAAATCGTTTTTTTAGCTGCAGAACGAAGTAGGCGATTACTGTGACTTCGGCTGCAGTGAGGACACGGCTGGCGAAAAAATCATATCAGCCAAAACGTTGTTTCCGGAAAATCCTTGCCACGTCGTCGTAAGATGGAGCCTGGTGCCATCCTTAAGAAAACCCATTGCCGCCCTAAAAAAGCAGCCACAATAAAATATGTTATTGGTACTTACAAATTTAATGCATGCCATGTGAAGTCTAACTAAATGGAGTCTACCCTGTGGACGAACGAATTTTACGCCTGCTTGAACAGTTCTCACGAATCCTCAATGGCGATGGAGATCC
>JAUSPW010000061.1 GCA_030652635.1 Pseudohongiella sp.
TGGTCTGGATATTGGTTATAAAGCGCGCCAAGCGCGTACCGATGTTGTACATGACCCCAAAACGCATTGCATCGCCCGCGCGCTGGTGGAAATGGGCCGCATGGGCCAGAAGACAGGTGCCGGGTATTACAAGTACGATCCGGCTACGCGTGCCCGCCAGGCTGATCCGGAAGTTGAAGCGTTGATTAAACAGAAAGCGGCTGAGCTGGGTATCACACAACGCGACATCAGTGAGGAAGAAATTGTTGATCGACTGTTCTTCCCATTGATCAATGAAGGCGCACTGATTCTGGAAGAAGGCATTGCCCAGCGTCCAGGCGATATCGACATTGTGTACTTGTCTGGTTACGGTTTTCCGGTCGCCAAGGGTGGCCCAATGTGTTACGCCGATCAGGTTGGATTGAAGAAGGTGGTTGATCGCATTAATGAGTTTGCAGACACATTAGGCGGTGACTATTGGAAACCAGCGCCGTTGTTGCAAAAGCTTGCGGACGAAGGCAAAACATTTGCTGACTGGGCAAAAGCCAACGCGTAATACGATTTTACAAGGGCAATAACATGATTTCTTATCAGACCGCGGCGCCTGGTGCGCCGCTGCAACGTGTTGAGGCAGCTACCCCGGTTCCGCAAGGAACCGAGGTGCTGGTAAAAATGGTCGCCTGCGGTGTATGCCATTCAGACATTCATTTGCACGATGGCGAGTTTAATCTCGGCAACGACAAAAAGCTGGAAGTCGGCCGCCCCGGACTGGTGCTGGGTCATGAAATTTTTGGTGAAGTCGTTGCTGTTGGCCCGGATGCCAACGATGCGAAAATCGGTGATCGCCGGGTGGTTTTCCCATGGATCGGCTGTGGTGAGTGTCCCAGCTGCCGTCGTGGTGAGGAACATCTGTGCACCCCAGGTCGGGGGCTGGGTACCATGGCGCAGGGCGGTTTTGCTGATCATGTGATGGTGCCGCATCCCCGTTATCTTTTTGACAAGGGTGATGTTGCTGATTCGTTGGCTTCTACTTACGCTTGTTCTGGTTTGACGGCCTACAGTTCCTTAAAAAAGGTTGGGCCCTTGGTTGAAGGTGATGAGCTGGTACTGATTGGTGCTGGTGGCGTTGGCATGATGACTTTGCAGGTGGCACTGGCGTTGGGCATGCAGCCTATTGTGGTGGATATCGATGACAATAAGCTGGCGGCCGCTAAAGAGTTGGGCGCTAAGGCAGTGTTCAATTCCAGTGATAAGGCCTCGGTCAAGGCGATCAAAACGCTGTGTAATGGCGGCGCGTATGCGGTGATCGATTTTGTAGGTGCGGAGGCGTCGGTCAATTTTGGGTTGGGTTGTCTGCGTAAGGGCGGCAAAATCATTATTGTTGGGCTTTATGGTGGCGCTTTGAACATTCCCTTGCCGTTTATTCCGATGAGTGCGCGAATTATCCAGGGTAGTTATGTGGGTAGTTTGCAGGAGATGGGGGAGTTGATGGCCTTGGTGCGCGCGGGCAAAATTGCGCCTATCCGGATTGAGGAGCGGCCTTTGGCTGATGTATCGCAGGCGTTGGCTGATCTGAAGGCGGGGAAGGTTCAGGGACGAGTGGTTTTGCGGGCTTGATGTTATTGGTCTTGGGCCTTGGGCAAAGGGTAAAGGACAAAGGGCGTACGGCAGAGTGCGGCCGCAACGGGAGCGGGGTGACACGCCGGACCGGCCGCATCCTTTAATGGGGCGCCCGGCGTTGCGGAACTCGCCCTCGCGCGCTTCGCGGGCTCGGGGCTCAAACAGTCCTCACGCTTTTCGGGCGGCCTGTTAAAGGATAGGCGCAGCCTGATTGGTCCGGTGTGTCACCCCGCTCCCGTTGCTCACTCCGGATTGGTTTTTTTGCTTGTTACTTTTGTGTGTCTCTGTTGTAGCTGGGCTTTTGGTTGGGCAGCTTGTTCGGTCGTGTGTTGATTTGTCAGATTGCGGCGATCGTGTTTGAATGTGGCTTGAACCGATAATCAGAACAGGGGATTTTTGCATGCCTCGAATGACTTGTTTGCTCCGCTCCAGAATGCTCGCAGCGGTTTTTGCTGCGATGTCGTTTTTTGTTTTTCCTACTGTTTCTTACTCGCAGGCTCCGCCGGACAGTCCACCTGCCGACTGGGGGCCTGTATCAATTAATCTGGAAGAGATTCCTTATCCCTATCCGGTGCACTTTCTGCATCGGAATCTGTATGGTCAGGATGTGCGCATTGCTTATATGGATGTTGCGCCGACGGGCGCTGCCAATGGTCGCGCCGTTGTGCTGCTGCATGGCAGCAGCTATTACAGCTGGTATTGGGAAGACACCATGAAGGCGCTGGCAGCTGCAGGCTTCAGAGTGATTGCGATTGACCGGCTGGGGTGGGGGCGTTCATCAAAACCCATCATTCCGTATGACGTTAATCTGCATGCTTCCAATGTCATGGCTATCCTTGATCACCTGGGAATTGAGCAGGCAGTGTTAGCCGGGCACTCTTTGGGTGGGCGACTGGCAAGCAGTTACGCACATATTTACCCTGACCGGGTGACGCATCTGATTATGGTCAATCCGATTGCGTTGAATAACTCAGAGCGTGGTCGGGCCTGGAGCGCACCGAGTGCGGGCATGCCGGAGCCGGATCTACAGGCGCATTACGCCGCCAATCTTCGTCAGGAGCAGAATCGCATTGTGAACTGGCGTCCTGAGTATATGGAGCATGTGCGGATTCGTTACGGCCACGCCTTGAGCGGCGATTTTCATCGGCTGAATCTGGTGAGATCAATGAACAGTCAACTGACGGCACTGCCGGTTGATGCTTTCTGGCCGAGTATCAATACCCCGGCATTGCTGTTGGGCGGGGCGGTGGATGGGCCAAATTATCCGGAGACTGCTCAGCGCGCGGTTGATTTATTGCCAAACGGATCGTTGGTTTTGTTCCCGGATGTAGGACACAACCCACATCTGGAGGCACCGGACCTGTTGAATGAGCAGATACTGAGGTTTCTGAATAACTGAATCTGGGCAATCGTATTTATTCCAAAGAGAAAATCATAATAAATAGTTGAGGTATCAAATGTCACCGTTGAAGCAGTCGTTTAACGTGTTAAAAACGTCTTTAAAATTTGTGTGTGCCGTCACACTCGTCTCCACTGCCTGGATGACTTACGCACAAACCCCGTCCTCTGGTCTGCCCATGGCTGATCCGTCATCAGTCGGAATGTCCGCAGAACGTCTGCAGCGCATTAATGCCTTTACCCAGCGTTATATCGATGACGAGATGGTAGCCGGTACGGTCACACTGGTTGCCCGCAAAGGCAAAGTGGTGCATTTCAGCGCGCAGGGCATGAAGGATGTGGAACGCAATCTGCCAATGACAACGGACACCATTTTCCGGATGGCGTCGATGACCAAGCCGATAGCGTCCGTGGCATTGATGATGCTGTACGAAGAAGGCTACTTTCAGTTGGATGACCCTATCTCTGATTGGCTGCCTGAATTTAAAAACATGATGGTTGAGGTGGAAAATGCGGACGGTACCACCCGACTCGAAGCGGCAAAAACACCGATCAGTTTTACGCATATCCTGACGCATACTGCCGGTCTGATGAACAGCTATCGGGGAGATATTGCGCGTTACTCGGAGGTGTCGCGAGTGCGTGGCGAGGAGAATCTGGCGAGCTGGACCGAGCGCCTGGCAACACTTCCGCTGCGGTATGAACCGGGCACACGTTGGGAATATTCTGCGGCGACCAGTGTGGTGGGGCGTCTGGTGGAAGTAATTTCTGGCGATGATCTGGATACATTTTTGCGTGAGCGGATTTTTGAGCCACTGCAAATGAATGATACCCACTTCTATTTGCCGCCAGACAAGGTGAATCGTTTTGCAAGCTTGTATTGCCCTGACGCAGACAATG
>JAUSPW010000057.1 GCA_030652635.1 Pseudohongiella sp.
GTGCTTTCAATCTGGAAAATATGCCCGAACCTGTTGAACATCTCTTTCAATTTGTTGAGTAAGAGCCTGTAACGATTCAAATTTCTGTTCTGCACGGATGAAGTGACAAAAAACCACTGTCATCTGCGCCTCATAAATGTCTTTGTCAAAGTCCAGCAGGTGGGCTTCAAGCCAGGCTTCGTTGGTCATACGATCAACTGAATCGGACTTATCTACCGATGGCCGATAGCCTATGTTTGCCGCGCCTCTGGCATCGATACGTTCGCCAGACACCGTTACAATCTGAGCCTTGCATGCGTACACCCCATGCAAGGGAATATTCTGACGATTAAGCGCCAGGTTGCACGTGGGAAATCCTAATGTCCGACCCAGTTGCCGGCCTTTAACTACTTTGCCGGCAATCGAATAAGGCCGCCCCAATAAGCGGGCTACCTTTTCAAATTCAGCGCGTAACAAGCAGTCCCTTACGTATGTGCTGCTGACTCTGACGCCTTCATAGAAGCAACTTTCAGTCTGCACCACTTCAAACCCAAAGCGTTCACCATAACGTTTGAGCAGTGCAAAATCGCCGGCCCGTTTATGTCCAAACCTGAAATCATTACCCACAATCAGGCTTTTAATATTTAAACTGGCAATCAGTCGCTGTTCGATATAGGACTCAGGGCTTTGTTGGCTCAAGGCAGCATCGAAGCGCATCACATAGACGTAGTCAACACCCATGGCACCCAGCAACGCTACTTTCTCTGGCGCCTCACTCAAGCGAGGGGGACACGCTCGTGGGCTGCTGGCAAAAAACTCTTCCGGATGTGGTTCGATCACAATAACCACAGAGGGCACAGCAAACTGTGCAGATTTTGACAGCAACTGGCTGACAATCTGTTGATGTCCAAGATGAACACCGTCAAATTTTCCTATCGTTGCGACGCAACCACGCGCGCAATCGGGAAAAACGTCGGCCTCAGTAATTACCTTCATGAGTCTGGCATCTTGAAAAAAGCCGGATTATAGCGCGTAAGCAGGAAAAATCTGCCTCGAATTCACAACTTGCCACGATTTGTGTGATCCGAGGCCCTCAGTTTTGCTTTTCCTGCGACTGACAACAGTCTGGCAAGCACCAACGCCCCCACAATCACCACAAATTGCCCTACCAATGTGTTCACAACAGAAATCGAATCCGGACGCATCACAATAAACCCCAGGTTGATCACCGTCAGCACCGCTGCCAGTAAACACGCCACCGCCAACACCAACATCACCATGCCAAGCAATCTGTTCATTGATGCTCTCCTTTCCCGCAACTGCGCTGTTTTTGTTGTTACGCCGCTCCCGATTATGGCAGTCACATCGTCACGGGACAACTGGATCAACAAGCCCTTGATATGTATGATCGAGTTTTGCTCAATACTGAGTAGAAGACTCTACTCGCAGGGATTCATAAAGGGAAAACGCCGGATGATCGGAAAACTGCTACTTACCTTAGTTGTGATCGCTCTGGCGGTGATCTACCTGCGCAAACGTTACCAACTGAACCTTCAAAAGGACAAGAACAAGCGCAGTGCAGGCAGTTCCCTGCCTACGCCACTCAACAACCACTCTGAACTGGAACAGTTCCTGACACGCGCGCGTAGCTCACAGTCGCCGGCTGCGCCTGTCACCGGCGCCCTGGCCCCCCGACTCAGAGCAATTTTGTGGATAGTGTTAGGTGGCTTGATGGTCATCGCTGCAACCGGCAGCTACCTGTATTGGCAGGATCAGCAACGACTGGTGACCGTGTTACTGCACCGCGATGTTAACGAGGCTCCTGTGATTTACCGGGTGGAAAAGCGCAACCTGGGTGACAAGGAATTTGTCACGGATGCCGGTATACGGGTGACCGTATCCGCAAACGAGCGCATGGAAGTAGTCGGGCTTTGAGCGAGCAAACTCATCGCATCCAAGGGCACTAAAGGCAACTATCGTTCAGCGCTGTCCACTTATCGCGCAAAACTCCCCTGCTGCAGATGGTTCTGTTAAGCTGAATTTACTCAGAAATGGCGCGACTCCTGATTTTGGTATCCCGGCCATTGCTTACTGCACGACAGACACAACCGGCTGACACCACCAACCTTATGAGCAAGCACAAATACCTATCACTGTTATCTAATATCATCCTGCTCTGCTGCATGATGATGGCGCCGCTTGCCTCTTACGCGCGCGACCGGGTGACCGAGGTCAAACTTGACGATGGCAGCACAGTAAAAGTATTTCTATTTGTTCCTGAAACCAGTGGCGATGGACCCTGGCCGCTCTGTGTACTGATGTCGGGTGGCAGCGGCAATGAGTATGTTGCGCGAGCGCAGTTCTGGCTGGGCCGCGAACTCTCGGAGCATGGCTGGATGATTGCGGTGCCGGTTTCACCAACTAACACCCCCTTCACCGGAGAAAACGGTCAGAAAATACCCAAGGTCATTCACGAATTACAAAAAGAATCTGACATTCTGGACGGAAAAGCACTGCTGGTGGGGGTTTCTACCGGGGGCAGCTCCGCTCTTGAGATCGCGGCCCAACAACCCCATCTGTATCAAGGTGTTGTTGCTGTACCCGGCATGCTAAAAGATCTGTCTTTGATCGGGGACATGAAGAACTTGCCGGTCTATCTGCGTATCGCCAAAGATGACCTGTTTCGCTGGGATCAGCGTATGCCTGCCCTGGTCGAGGCCTTGGAGGCAGGCAGTGCCAGAGTGAATGCCAAACTTTCAGAAGAAGGCAAACACGTATTTCGTCTGGACTGGGATCAACTCGAGCCATGGCTCAGCGAACTTCGAAGTCAGCACCCGCTGTAGAGAATTCAAATCTGCCGTGCTAAAGTCCCGTTACTGTTTTGAAAAGCGTTTGGCCGGAGCTGTTGGATGAAACTGATTACTGCAATTATTAAACCATTCAAGTCTGATGATGTGCGCGAGGCGCTGTCTGAACTGGGTGTCAATGGCATGACACTAACTGAGGTCAAGGGTTTCGGGCGTCAGAAAGGTCATACCGAGTTGTATCGCGGAGCGGAATATGTAGTGGATTTTCTGCCCAAAACAAAAATTGAAGTGGCTGTATCAGATGATGTTGTTGATCAGGCGATTGATGCCATCTGCAAAGCAGCGAATACCGGACATATCGGTGACGGCAAAATTTTTGTCACACATATCGAACAAAGCATTCGCATCCGCACCGGCGAAACCGGCAACGAAGCGCTTTAATCAAGACTTTCAGGCGACGCTGAACGCTTATCAACGCGCTTCAGCGTCACCAGCGCATAGACCATCTTTTTATCTTGTTCGTCCAGAAACGTTACTGAAATCAGTGATGTCGATCGTCCTTGATTGATCAATTCCCCGCGCAGAATCATCCTTGGCCCCAACACAGGCTCTAGGTAATCAATCCGCATGTTTATTGTGGTTATCCAGAATTGCTCACGACTCGGGTACAGCGTACGCAGGGTATAAATTGCAATCATGTCCACATAGGTGCCGGTGAATCCGCCAAACAACTGCTGCCTGGGGTTGAGCACCTGATCCGGAATATGGGCATCAATAACAATCAGCCCTTTGCCTTCCTCAACAACTGTCCACTGTGGGGCTTCCAGTAAATCTCCGGCACAATGACCGGGGCGCATGAATATCGGTTTATGGTCTTCGTTGCTCATTCTGCGAATCAGTTTCCAGGCAGGTCAAAAAAATACACTTCCAGATTCAACTGAACACGCGGATCCGCTTTCCAGTCATAACGATCTTCAAACAGCAACTGCGGCACAATCTCCATCACCAGCCAGTCTTTATAGATCGCTTTGCGGTACACCATCTGGGCATAGTAGTTATCAACGGTTTTGGTAGGCCGATTGCGACCAATCAGACCCAGTTCGTAGGTGAGCGTTTCACGTTCACCTAATGACTGAAACAGCGCAACGGACTGGCCGAATTCAGTCAAGCGCTCATCATGCCGGTAATTGACCTCGGACTCGACCCTGAAATTCAGCTCATTACTGATGGCACGGCTGAAAAACAAACGGGTGTCCTGGCCTAATCCATCGTTGTGGTAATAAAACGTGCGATTACTCAGGCCGAAAAACCAATCATTGCCCAAATCCTTGTCGTAACGAATGCGGAATCGGTAAAACGGGTCAATCGGAATACTGGATTTGGCACCTACATCGTGATTGAAGCGCCAACCGTTGCGCTCTGGGAGTTCATAACTGAAACCACCCGTGAATGACGACGCGTTTATGTTATTCAAGCGCTGATCACGCAAGGAGTTCTGCTCGGTTGTTTCAGACTCAAAAATCAGTTTCCAACGCTCTGAGGTGCGCGGCAAATCAATACGTCCACCAATTCGAATATTGGAGTAGTAGGTATCCATCCGGCCAATACGCTGATTCAACCGCAGCCGCACATAACTCTCATTGGTGCGCTCGCCGATGCCTTCGCCTGCCAGCCAGTCATCGAGGCCACGACCAATTGAACCAACATCGCTGGACAGGTCATCGCGTTGTGACTCAAGCCAACGCCAAGTCCGACTCTGCCCAATGTTGTCAAAGGCGCGTCCAAATAGTCCCGAATCCGTTTCAGTTTGTGGTTCAGTGACTTGTTCGGACGTCTGTGCGCCAGCCAAGGCGGACGATAGCCCTGACAAAAGCAGCACAATCAAAGAGACAGATCGGTTCAAGCTAGAAGGCATACTGCTCCATTTTCACAATATCTAAGATCAACGATCAGAGGGATAAAAATTGGTTCCAGTTGAATCAACCCAAGCAATCAATTGCTCGGCACTATGATGCAAGGGATCCAATGCCAGCATCAGTGCGCTACATAACACAAGGATTATCATAAGCAACTGCCATGGCTGTAACCGATAGCGACTGTTTTGCGCCAGCAAGGCTTTAACGCGTAAGGCCAAGTCACCCCCATCAAATGCCAGACTTGATATTGGGTTGACTGAACTTCGCAGCAGCCGTCCTACATGTACCAGTGTTTCTGCAACAGACACAGCATCGTGTTTTTCAGCTGCCTCAAAATCACATGCTTGCTCACACAAGACCTGAAGATCACTGGATACCAATAATCGCCATCGCTCCGGTATCAATAACACAAAAACACGGCCCAGCAGTAGCCGCAAGTTATCGCGCCGACTCTCATGAGCACTTTCATGATCAAGGATAATGGCCAACTGCTTTGCCGTGCAGCCTTCCAGCAAACCTTTGCTGACAAAAACCCTGGGGCGCCACCAGCCCAGTGTAAAGACCAGAGGCACTTCAGAGGGCAACACACTGTAGCCTCTTTGGCTAACAGAAAGCGCGGACAACTGTCGCTGCATATCCGCACCTTTTGCCAGATTCCGAAAAAAATGAATCAACAGGCTGCCAATAACCACAATCGCCATAAGCACACCAAATGCAGCAAGCGCCCATTGCTCAGTGACAGGCGCATGCTGGATACAATTTTCATGACAATGCGGTGAGATCAGGGAATTTTCAAAGACTGGTGCAAACAACATCAGACTGGCGAGCAAGGACAGCACCATTGGCGCTGCCCACCAAGTTAACAACAGATCAACACCATGGCGTGGATGCAGACGAAACAGCATCGGTCTGAACAATGGATATACCACTCTAAAAACAACGGTCAGCGCGCACCACAGCGTCAACCAGATCAGTGAAAACGAACCCACCGTGTTAATCATGCCTGCGCTCCTCTTCCTGCTGCTTTCGCTTTTCACGAATCAGCTGCTCAAGGTTATCCAGTGATTTTTCATCCAGATCAGATGCGGCTTGCACGAAACTACTGAGGATAGTTTCCATTTTGCCATCGTGTAACAGTTGAATCACATCACCCAAAATCCTGCCCAGCAGTCGACCGCGGGACACCGAGGCGTGATAACTGTAAGCATGCCCTTGTTTGAGTCTATCAACGTAGGCTTTGCGATAGAGCCGCTCAAGCGTGGACTGCACTGTGCTGAGCGACGGTGCGCGATCTTCGCCCAGTGCTTCGCGAACCTGTCGCGCCTCCAGGTGAGGTCGTTTCCAGAGCGTTTCGAGCACGCGCAGTTCCAGCTCACCCAGATTGGTGCTCATGATGTTGGAGGCTGATTTGCCGGCAGTTGACACGGTTTTTTCCTTAAACAAACTCAGAAAGCATCAGCGGGGGAAGATACTTTAGCCTTGCCATTACAAAAATGCAAAAACCGATTGCCCCACGGCCCCTAATAATATGATTTATTCCATATTAATCAATACGATAAAAGAACAGCAACATATAGGACTGT
>JAUSPW010000079.1 GCA_030652635.1 Pseudohongiella sp.
TATCATTCTGCGCTCGGATGACGGGCAGGAAAGCACTCTGCCTGTGGATGGTCGACACTTCATCATTCCAGATCGCACCTACAGCCTGGCGTTTGAATACGCACCCGACCGCTTACCGTCTCCTTTGGCCATGCAATACCAGACCACACTTTCTGGACCACTTAATTTTGACAATGACTGGGATCCTTCAACACGACTGAGTTATGCCGACTTACCGCCCGGCAATTACCGCCTGCAGATCCGGGCGCGCAGTGGCAACGGCGCCAGCAGTGAAGCCTTGGTGTTCACCTTTTATGTTCAGCCACAATGGTATGAAACCTCGTGGGCAAAACTGCTCTGGTTATTGCTGGCACTGGGTCTGCTGATCGCGGCCGGTGCGGGTTTTACCCGGTGGCGGCTGGCGCGCCTGCACGCGGAACGCAAACGCCTGCAACACTTGATTCAAGAGCAGACCGCCGAACTCGCCACTGCCAACCGCAAGCTGGAAAATATGGCGCATATTGACGCACTGACGGGCATTGCCAACCGCCGGCAGCTCGATCGCTACCTGCCGGATGCCGCCGAGCGCTGCATCGCCACACAGAAACCGCTGGGCCTGATCCTGATCGACGTTGACCACTTCAAACAATTTAATGATCACTTTGGACACCAGCGCGGTGATGAACTGTTGCGCCTGCTTGCAGATCAACTCATCCACTGTCTGCGTCGTAGCGACGACATCCTGGCCCGATATGGTGGCGAGGAATTTATTGCTGTGCTGCCCGGTGCTGATGCTGATATGGTGGCTGACGTTGCCGAGCGCATGCGCAGCAGTGTTGAACATTCAAGCCTTGGCATTACCATATCGGCCGGGATGGTCAGCAAACAACCTGATAACGTGGAACAGGTACATGCATTGATTGGCGAGGCCGATAAACGGCTGTACAAAGCAAAACAACTTGGCCGGAACCAGGTGGTGAGTCAGTAGCTTGCGCACCTGTACAAATTTCCCACGGAAAGCAAAGACTGCTACCATACCCTCCGTTTCACAACTGACTCACCCGTTATTTTGCTGACAGTAAGGACCTTGCGCGTGCATACACCACTGGTGGTAGATCTGGATGGCACACTGATTCATACGGACATGCTCCATGAATCAGCGCTGAAAGTGCTGCGTGATCATCCATTGAGCACCTTGCTGATTCCGCTGTGGTTAATGCGCGGCAAAGCCGTGCTCAAAGACCAACTGGCCAGTCGCCTTAAATTTGATGCCAGTATTCTGCCCTACAACGAACAATTGCTGCCGTGGTTGCGCGCGCAGAAGTCAGCTGGCCGCCAACTGATTTTATGTACCGCTTCCGACCAGAAAATTGCAGAAGCGGTGGCAAACCATCTGAATTTATTTGATGAAGTCATGGCCAGTGACGGTCAGACCAATTTATCGGGCATCCATAAAGCCACTGCTTTGTCCGAACGCTTTTATCCAACGGGTTTTGATTATGTGGGCAACTCGCACAAAGACTTGCCGGTTTGGCAGCATGCCAATCGCGCGATAGTTGTGAATGGGGCGCCGGGGCTCGCTGATAAAGCACGTCAAGTGTGCCAGGTAGACCACGAATTTCCCTCACGCAAAACCAGCCCGTTAACTTGGTTAAAAATGATACGGGCGCACCAGTGGCTGAAAAACCTGTTGTTATTTGTGCCTTTGCTGGCAGCGCATCAGTTTGACAATTCATCGCTGTTGCCGGTGATGATCATGGCGTTTTTTGCGTTCAGCTTTTGCGCATCGGCGGTCTACATTACCAACGACCTGCTCGACCTGGAAAGTGATCGCCTGCACCCGCGTAAACGCCGGCGTCCATTCGCCTCGGGCCTGTTGCCCGCCTGGCAAGGTGTGTTGTTGATGCCGGTGTTACTGCTGGCCAGCGTCGTACTGGCGGTACAAGTTGGCACCGAATTTTTGCAATGGCTTGTGCTGTATTTTGTGCTGACCTGCGCGTATTCGTTTGGACTGAAACGACTGGTGCTGGTGGACTGTATGGCGCTGGCCATGCTGTATACCTTGAGAATTATTGCGGGTGCAGCGGCCGCCGGCACAGCCATCACGTTCTGGCTGCTGGCTGAATCGGTATTTTTATTCTTGTCACTGGCCTTTGTGAAGCGATATGCCGAATTACAGATGTCGGTTCAAACCGGGGCCTTAAAAGCCCACGGCCGTGGTTACTACACCAGTGATGCACCCATGATTCAGACCTTAGGGATAATCTCTGGTTATATTGCAGTGCTGGTGCTGGCGTTATATCTGAATACCGAAGCCGTGATGCAACTGTATCAATACCCGGCCTTTGTGTGGGCCGCCATCCCGTTTATGTTGTTCTGGATCAGCTGGATGTGGATGCAGGCCAATCGCGGCAACATGCACGATGATCCGCTGGTCTTTGCGGTCAAAGATAAAGCCAGTCTGTTTGCAGGACTGGGCTTTGCCTTGGTGCTGGTGATCGGCACGGTGGGCTGGCCGTGGTGAAGGTTTCTTCCTGGGGCAGGCTCAGCCAAGATAAGCATCACGTGATCAGCTTGTCTGACCGCCATCAAGCAGCACGTCAGATTCAACAATCCAACCCTGGCATTTGTTTTGGCAATGGTCGCAGTTATGGCGATGTCTGTCTGAACCCCGGCGGCACGCTCTGGCAGACATCCACACTGAATCGTTTTATCCACTTTGATGAACAGACCGGGCGCTTGCGTTGTGAAGCCGGCGTGCTGCTGCGTGATATACAACGCACGCTGGTGCCGCGTGGCTGGATGTTACCGGTGACACCCGGCACCCAGCTGATTACGGTCGGCGGCGCCATCGCCAATGACGTGCATGGCAAAAACCATCATGTGCTGGGCTCTTTTGGTGATCATGTGCTGTCGTTTCGTTTGTTAAAAACCGATGGCACCGTGCTGGAGTGTGAGCCGCAGTCCGACCTGTTCAAAGCCACTATTGGCGGCATGGGGTTGACCGGCATATTGCTGGACGCCGACCTACAGTTGCGCCCAGTCAAAGGCCCGTGGCTGAGCACCGATACCGTGCCCTACCACTCGCTGGATGCGTTTTTTGATCTGGCAGATCAGTCCGAACACGATTGGGAACACACGGTATCGTGGATTGATTGTTTATCCGGCAGTCAGGCGCGTGGCATTTTCCTGCGCGCCAACCATGCCGATGCAACGCCAGCGGGCGCCAAAACGCCGGGGCATAAACAATTGAACATGCCCATCACGCCACCCATATCACTGGTCAATCGCCTGAGTCTGCGGCCGTTTAACGAACTGTATTACCGACTGCAAGCACGCAAAGCCGGTGCAGGTTTTGCGCACTACGAACCGTTTTCCTATCCGCTGGATGCGCTGCAGAACTGGAATCGCATGTATGGGCCGCGCGGTTTTTACCAGTATCAATGTGTGGTGCCCACTGCTGACGCCAAACCGGCCATCGCCGCGCTACTGGACAGTATTCGTCACGCCGGTGCAGGGTCGTTTCTGGCGGTGTTAAAAACCTTTGGCGACAGACTGGCGCCCGGGCTGTTGAGTTTCCCGATGCCTGGCGCAACCCTGGCGTTGGACTTCCCCAATCAAGGCGCCCGTACATTAAAACTGTTTAACACCCTGGACAGCATTGTGCGTGAGTGCGGAGGCCGCCTCTATGTCGCCAAGGACGCGCGGATGCCGGCAGACATGTTTGCGGCTGGTTACCCGAACTTGCCTGAATTTTTGAAACACCGCGATCCCGGCATCAGCTCTGCCATGTCACGCCGCCTGTTTGGCAGCTAAACATCTAAATCAAATATCAGAGAGAACAGCATGGCAACACGTTCCAACAGCCCGCAACGTATCGTGATTATTGGTGCCACCTCCGGCATCGCTGAACATTGCGCCCGACAGTGGGCACAACAAGGCGCCAGCCATCTGACACTGGTGGCGCGCAATGCGGACAAGCTGGCGCTGATTGCACAGGATCTGCGCGTGCGTAATCCTGCGCTGCACATCCACTGCCAGACCGGCAACTTTACAGATCCGGCGGCCATTCAACAGCTGGTCGACAACATTGCCAGCGAAGGCTGCCCCGACATTGTGTTGATTGCGCATGGCACGCTGCCTGACCAGACTTTGTGTCAACAGAACCTTGCGATCAACGCTGACGCATTGATGATTAACGGCATGTCGCCGGTATTGTTTGCAGAAGCCTTTGTCACCCACATGGTCGCTGCCGGGCAAGGCACACTCGCGGTGATTGGTTCCGTGGCTGGCGACCGTGGTCGCAAGTCCAACTATGTGTACGGCGCCGCCAAAGGGCTGGTGACGCGTTATGTGCAAGGTCTACAGCACCGACTTGCAGGCAGTCCTGTCAAGGTTGTGCTGGTCAAACCCGGCCCTACCGACACGGCCATGACCGCCCACCTGAAACATCAGGGTGCCAAACTGGCCAGTGTTGAGGATGTTGCCAACAGCATTGTGCAGGGCATACAAGCAGGCAAACCAACGGTATATGCACCGGCCAAGTGGGCGTTGATCATGATGATCATTCGGCACCTGCCGCGGTTTGTGTTTAACCGCATGGACATCTAGTGAGACAGTGGATGAGACAGATAATGGATGCTGAAAACAAGGATAGCCTGATACACAAAGTCGCCTTGCTGGCCGCCGCCGGTATTGCGTTTTATTTTGTGCTGACCACCCTGATTGGCATGGCCAACAGCTACACGCCAGTGCCTTATTGGGACATGTGGGGTGGCACGCTGGGTTTTTATATTGCCCACCGCGACGGCGACACCAGCATCTGGTGGTCGCAGCACAATGAACATCGCATTATCCTGTCGCGTGTGTTGTTCTGGCTGGACTATGAATTGTTCAAGGGCAGCTCGGTTTTCCTGTTTGTGATGAATGCGGTGTTGGCGTTTGTGTCCACCGGCTTGTTTTACCTGTTCAGCCGCGACCTGTTAAACGCACACTTTCCCGGCAAACAATCTGGTTTACGCGTTGTTGTACTGGTTTTTACCGCGTTGATTTGTGCGTGGTTGTTCCAATGGATGCAGGACGAAAACTTCGGCTGGGCGTTTCAGAGTCAGTTTTTTCTGGCGCAATTGATGCCGTTATTGGCGTTTTATCTGTTGGCACGGTCGGCCGTTACCGAGACGGCGAACACCGGATGGTTTATAGCGGCCTGTCTGGCGGGCATTGCCAGCGCCGGCACCATGGCCAACGGCATACTTGCACTGCCACTGATGACGGCGTTTGCTGTTGCCAGCCGGCAGTCGCATTTGCGTACGGCGGTGCTGGCAGTCATCAGCCTGATCACCTTGATATTGTATTTTACTGACTACACCTCACCGGGCAGCCACGGCGCAGGTGAGCAATCTGCGTTCTCACAACCGCTGCTGTTGATTAACTACGTGTTTTTTTATCTGGGCACACCGTTTTTTATGCTGTTTGGCGAAGCCAATCTCGGCATGACCGCAGCCTTGATCGCCACCAGTGTTATCGCGGTAGTGTCGATTAGCTTTCTGATCATGGGCGTGCGCGCAGTCTGGTTGCACAAGCACGCACCGGCTACTCTGCATGTGGTGACCCTGGCACTGGTGTTCTACATCATTTATCTGGTTGGAACGGCCTTTGGTACTGCCAGTGGGCGATTGGTGTTTGGTGTCAATCAGGCGCTGTCCCATCGTTACACGACCCCGGCACTGATGGCGTGGTCAGCAGTGTTTGTGTTGTGTTTGCCACTGATTTACAAACACTGGCTACAGGTACGCTGGGCACTGATCCCGGCCGGGTTGTGTGTGCTGTTCCTGATGATTACCCTGCAGTTAAATGCCTTGCAGCCCCGCCATGATCAGGTGTTTTCGCATCGCATGGCCGGCCTGGCGCTGGAACTGGATATTCGTGATGAAGCACAGATCAATGCCATCTTTGAGATGTCAGACGGATTGATCAATGTCGTCAATATTGCCTCACAATACGATGTATCGATATTTGGCATGTCCCCATGGATGAACCTGCGCGAGCTGCCAGGTACGCCACGCGACAGCAACACAACTGCACCCGAATCATTGCCCGCGTGCCAGGGCCATGTTGATATTGTGTCGCGTATTCCGGGTGAATCACGCTTTATATCCATCGCCGGCTGGCTGGTTGATCCGGCCACCCAACAGGTGCCTGAGCTCATCGAAGTTCACACAAGCGGCGGTATCATATCGGGTTTTGGTCTCAGCGGATTCTCGCGCCCCGACGTGGCATCTGCCATCAACATCAGCACAATCAACACCGGCTTTAAAGCCTATCTGCGCACAGAAGATGGCGGGCAAGCGGTCTGGTTGATTGCCGGCGATGGCAGTTGCGCCTTGCAGGTCAATACACCATTACCGGACTAAACGCGGCGTCTGTCAGCCACACAAACATGATTGAGGAACACCTGTGATACCCACCAACAAGGACTGCAAAATTGTGTTGCCGGGCGGGGCCGGTCTGGTAGGCCAGAATCTGGTCGCACGTCTCAAGGATCGTGGTTATCACAACCTTGTGGTACTGGATAAACACCGCGACAACCTGGCGATGTTGCAGCAGGTACAACCCGACGTTCAGTGTGAATACGCAGATCTGGCGGAGCCCGGCAGCTGGCAAGCGCAGGTGCGCAGCGCCGACGTGGTGGTCATGCTGCAAGCACAAATCGGTGGCATTCATTACGAGGAATTTGTCCGCAACAATGTGGACGCCAGCCGTCTGATTCTGGACGCGGTTAAATCCGCCGAGGTGCAGCCTTACCTGATACACATCAGCTCCTCGGTGGTGGTGTCGGTGGCTGACGACTTTTATACACGCAGCAAAATTGCACAGGAACAGCTGGTGCTGGAGAGCGGCATTGCCTGCCCCATTCTGCGCCCGACGCTGATGTTTGGCTGGTTTGATCGTAAACACCTGGGCTGGTTATCACGATTTATGAAAAAGGTGCCGGTGTTCCCCATACCGGGCCATGGCCGTTATATGCGCCAACCCTTATACGCTGGCGACTTCAGCGACATTATCATCAGCTGTATCCAGCATCGTCCGGGCCATGGCATCTACAACATTTCCGGTCACGAAAAAATCGACTACATCGACATGATCCGCGAAATCAAAAAAGCTACCCGCGCCAACACACTGATCTTGCGCATCCCCTATTCACTGTTTTATGTACTGTTGTGGATCTGGGCGTTGTTTGACCGTAATCCGCCGTTTACCACACAACAGCTTGCGGCACTAAGCGCCAAAGATGAATTTGAAGTGATAGACTGGCCGGGCATGTTTGGGGTGCCCTACACACCCTTTACCAAGGCCTTGCAGGAGACGTTTAACGATCCTCGCTACAGCCACATCATTATGAAGTTCTGAGTCGCAGGCAAAAAGGGAGTTTTCTACAGTGAAAGTAGCTGTACTGGGCGCAGGCCCGATGGGATTGGCGGCAGCGTATCAACTGGTGCGTGATGGTCATCAGGTGGTGGTATTTGAGGCAGATGATCGATTGGGCGGCATGACCGCCAGCTTTGATTTTAACGGCTTGACCATCGAACGGTTTTATCACTTTCACTGTGTATCTGATCGCGCCTTTCTGCAAATGCTGGATGAACTCGGCATTGCGGACAAACTGCATTGGACTGAAACGCGCATGGGCTATTGGTACCAGCAGCGTCTGCAGGCCTGGGGCAATCCGCTCGCGTTGCTGAACTTTAAAGGTCTCAGCCTGATTGCCAAAATACGCTATGGCCTGCATGCCTTTATGTCGACCAAACGCAGCAACTGGCGCGTACTGGATAACGTTGAAGCCAGTGGCTGGATCAAGCGCTGGGTAGGCGCAGAAGCCTGGCGGGTGTTGTGGCAACCCCTGTTTGATTACAAGTTTTATCACTTCAGTAGCAATTTATCGGCCGCCTGGATCTGGTGCCGGATTCACCGCATCGGCCGCTCACGCTACAGCCTGATGCGTGAAAAGCTCGGTTATCTGGAAGGTGGTTCAGAAACCTTGCTGCAGGCCCTGTCAGCAGCCATCAAAAACGCTGGCGGTGACATACGACTGTCCATGCCGGTGGAGCGAGTGGTGATTGAACATGGCAAACTAAAAGGCGTCAGCATTGCCGGCCAAGCCGCAACCGAGGCATTTGACCGGGTGATCAGCACCATACCGTTGCCATTTGTACCCAGAATGATTCCAGATCTGCCTGACGCGGTGCTTGCTCAGTACCGCTCTCAGGCCAATATTGCCGTGGTCTGTGTGATCGCAAAATTGCGTAAAGCAGTGACGCCCAATTTCTGGCTGAACATCAATGATAAAGAAATGGACATACCGGGACTGGTGGAATACAGCAACCTGCGCCCGCTTGAACACAAGATAGTGTATGTGCCGTTTTATCTGCCAGCCGATCACCCGACCTATGCCGAGTCAGACGCCGCATTTATCCAGAAAGTACGGCGCTATATTCAGCGCATTAATCCTGAGGTGAGTGACGGTGACTTTATCGACATTCACGCCAGTCGATATCGGTATGCGCAGCCCATCTGTCCGCCAGGATTTTTGGAACAGTTGCCGCCTTATCAGACCGATATCAACGGTCTTTGGGTAGCAGATACCTCGTATTATTATCCCCAAGATCGCGGCATCTCTGAAAG
>JAUSPW010000133.1 GCA_030652635.1 Pseudohongiella sp.
CTTTATTGGATCAGCTTGGTTCAGTATGACAATCTGTCCGAGGAAGTTGGCGTCAATACAAGGATTCAATGGATACCGAGGGCAGGGCAAGAAGGATTTGTTGTATTAAACTACAATATGCAGGACAAGGATAAAAATAACCGCTTTGAAAGTGCACTAAGTGATTTGAGCGTCAAATTCAAATATACATTCCGCTTTTGATATATTTGATGATGGTTGGTCATGTCGTTTGTTATACATGGACAACCAACAGATCATCAGTAAGTGATAGATGTCCGCTAACTAAAACGGCAGCGGACTTACCCCGATAAGTAATGTATGAAGTACCATCGCAAAAAATGCCCAAGCTACTAAGCCAGTAGCGATGGTAATGATGTCCGCTTGCAAAGTTCCAGCAGGAGTGGTTTTCCCAGACAAACGGTCTCTCCGTCTCAGAACCGCAAACCCCGCAATTGCCCATATCAAAAAACTGCCAAACAAAATTATATCTGCCAAACTTCCGTTTGCGAGCAGATGAGAAAACGCCCAAATCTTAACCCCAGCAAGCATTGGGTGCCCTAATTTAGCTTTTATCCTGTTTCCTGGTATGTATGCAGCAACTAACAAAACAAATGCTGGAATTGTTAACAGCAGTACCAGATGGCGCAATCCAGTTAGTGGCACCCAAACCCAGACGGGTTCGATTCTGGCCGTTGCATACCCTTGAATAATTAGTAGCAAGCCAACAACTGAAACGACAGAAAAGAGCAATTTCCATGCTTTTTGCCCCATTCGATCACTAAGAGCTGCTCGCTGCTTGGGGGAGGCGATATTTAGGGAGTGAATGCCGAGAAACAAGATTAAACCCGCAATAAGAAGTGACATGCTATTACCCTGAGTTGCATAAAGTCCGCAGCTTAACTTTGAGTGCAAGCAACAACAAGCCCTGGCTAGAAATTGATTTAACGCAAGGTTAGTCGCTCAGGGACAATTTGTTTCAACTTTATAAGGTTATTTCCCTACTATCATTCGCTTGTCATGGCACAATCTCGAGTGATAGCCGTACCAGTGAGGCGCCACATTAGGGCCGTCAGAGAAACGCACAATTGGAAGGGAATATTATGATCAATCCAGTAAAGTCTATAAAAGTTACTATTTTGACAGTGTTACTGTTCTTGTCGTCATGCGCACAGAATGGGGGGCAGATTGGTTACACAGTCAATTTGTGTTGCCCCGGCAATTATGATGAATACAAAGAATACAGAGTAGAAACTCAGGACCTGCCGAGTTTCTTGGGTGACTATGTGGTGGCGGAATTTGATAAAGTCTTTCAAGAAAAAGGTCTTACTCGCAATGACAACAGAAACGAACTCAGAGTAACTTTGAGCTATAGGCATATAAATTTAAATGCAGAGCAAGAGGCAATAGATCCGTTCGAGCGTAGACTGGATGAGGACGTTACTCTTCGATATGTCGCGACGATAGTCGTCGATATCAGGGAATCAAGTTCTGGGCAAATGGTCTGGTCTGGGCAGATAAATCGCATACACACGGTTGTGCCTGGCGAATACATGCATGAAGATCGTGCGCGTCCTGAATTTGCTGACGCTTTTAGAGAAGTGTTAGCAAGTTATCCCGCTCACGATTAGTAGAGTTATGGGCATAAGAGAATATGACTCAGACCCAAATAACTGTGTTAGCTCTGATCGGGATTCTTTAGTATGATTCTTTCCCGGTGACATTTTAGGGTACGAACTATGTCTGATCTTGTTCTGGCTGGATTGAACCTGGCCTTGTATGGAATGGGTTTCGTTTTTGTGTTTTTACTGCTTTTGGTCGGCTTGACGATCCTCATGTCGACATTGGTTAGACGATTTTCCCCAACTATAGCGGTGGCACAACGGCAAAATTCAAATGGGCAAAAACCAGGCGGCGCCCGTCGTTCAAGTTCCAAAGTAGAGGCGCCCTCACTAGATCAAGATCAAGGCCGATTGATTGCTGTTGTAAGTGCTGCCATAAAACAGCATCGATCTGGTCTTGATTGATTTGACTCGGAAACGACACTTGAATTGCACCAGATTAGCTGATTAACAAGGACGCAGCTTCGGGAAGAACTGCGACTTAAAACAAAAAGGCTTTCAACTGATGAATAATTCCAAAAAGCCTCTCGGCTTAACTGATGTAGTCTTGCGAGACGCACACCAATCTCTTTTCGCTACTCGTTTGCGTTTGGACGATATGCTTCCAATCGCGGAAAAACTTGATCAGGTGGGCTTTTGGTCACTAGAGTCCTGGGGGGGGGCTACATTTGACGCATGTATCCGTTTTTTGGGAGAAGATCCGTGGCACAGAATTAGAGAATTGAAAAAAGCCATGCCAAACACCCCTCAGCAAATGTTGTTTCGAGGTCAAAATATTCTCGGCTACCGACACTACGCAGATGATCTGGTAGAGCGATTTGTTGAGCGGGCCGCTGTCAATGGCGTTGATGTATTCCGAATATTTGATGCCATGAACGATATGCGAAATCTGAAAACTGCGATAGCCGCAGTCAAAAAGCAGACAAAACACGCACAAGGTACAATCTCCTACACAGTGAGTCCTGTCCATCCGCTGGATACTTGGCTCAGTATGGCGCGCGAAATCGAAGATATGGGTGCCGACTCTCTGTGTATAAAGGATATGGCCGGATTACTCGCTCCTTACCCTGCATTCGAATTGATCAGCAACCTTAAAAAAAGTATTTCGATTCCTATTCATATGCAATGCCATGCGACGACTGGATTGTCGACGGCAACCTACATAAAAGCTGTTGAAGCTGGTATCGACAATCTGGATACTGCTATTTCGTCAATGAGCCTTACCTATGGCCATACTCCAACAGAAACTATGGTAGCTATGCTCGAAGGCACCGATAGAGCAACTGGGTTGAATATAGAGTTGCTGGAGGAAATAGCATCATACTTCCGGGAAGTACGAAAAAAATACGCGCAATTTGAGGGGGCGCTCAAGGGCATTGATTCAAGAATCTTGGTGGCTCAAGTGCCGGGTGGAATGTTAACCAACCTTGAAAATCAGTTAAGAGAGCAAAAGGCTACTGATCGGCTCGATGAAGTACTTGAAGAGATACCCAAGGTCAGGAAAGATCTCGGCTATATCCCTTTGGTCACCCCCACATCACAAATAGTTGGCACACAAGCAGTCCTGAACGTGCTTTCGGGTGAACGCTATAAGAACATCGCCAGAGAAACTGAAGGTGTGCTAAAGGGAGAATATGGTGCAACACCCGCCCCTGTCAACGCTGAACTGCAACAGCGGGTATTGGGCGGTGCAGCACCGGTTACCTGCCGTCCTGCAGACTTGCTTACTCCCGAATTTGATAAGCTAAAAGCCGAATTAAGTAAGCTGGCTGTCGAAAAGCAATTTGCCATCACTAATGAGTTTGACGATACGCTAACTTATGCGCTTTTTCCGCAACCTGCGCTTAAATTCTTCCAAAACAGGGACAATCCTAGCGCGTTTGAACCAATTCCGAGCATAGAAAGTGATGTTGGCGCCAAGCCCGCAAAGCAGGACAAGTCTGCAGGATCAAAAGCAAACGAGCATCCCGGCTATTATGTCGTAGAAGTTGACGGGAGAAGTTATCAGGTCAAGGTTACGTCAGGCGGCGATGTCAGTGCGTTTAAAGAGATTGCTGGCAATCCGGTTTCTACCTCAAAACCTAAAGCAGAACTAAAAGCCACTACTGAGCAATTTGAAGTCAAAGCGCCATTGTCTGGGCTTGTGCAAAATGTTTTGGTGTCAGAGGGAAGCGAGGTGACTGATGGCGACATAATTCTCGTTCTTGAAGCCATGAAGATGGAGACTGAGATCCGCAGTAATAAAGCGGGAGTGATCATCTCTGTGCATGTCGCTGAAGGCGATAATATTACCGCAGGTGATATTTTGATTACGCTGGAGTAAAGACATGAATCAGCTTGTGGAACTCTGGCAATCAACCGGTTTATACCAAATCGAAGCCGATCAATTTCTGATGCTTGTAATCAGTGGATTACTGTTATATCTAGCGATCAGTAAAAAATTCGAACCTTTATTGTTATTGCCAATTGGTTTTGGCGGACTTCTGGCAAACATCCCGGGTGTCGATATAGCCGTTGGACAAGGAATCCTGGCGCAGTTTTATGCGATAGGCCTTCAAACTACCATATTTCCACTTCTGATTTTCCTTGGCGTTGGAGCAATGACAGATTTTGGGCCTTTGTTGGCCAATCCCAAGACCCTGCTGCTGGGTGCCGCAGCGCAATTTGGTATTTTTGCCACCGTGATTGGTGCCTTGTTGTTGTCAGATTTAGGCTTGTTTGAATTCTCGGTAAGGCAAGCGGCAGCGATTGGGATTATTGGTGGTGCTGATGGTCCTACTGCAATTTATGTCGCAGGTATTCTAGCTCCGGAGTTGCTCGGTGCCATCGCAGTTGCGGCCTACTCTTACATGGCGTTGGTTCCTTTAATACAACCGCCCATCATGAGAGCGCTTACTACCGAAAAGGAGCGTCGTATTGAGATGACTCAGCTACGTGCAGTATCTCAGCGCGAGAAAATACTCTTTCCACTCGTGTTATTGGTGCTAGTGGGTTTGGTGATACCTAGTGCCGCACCCTTGCTTGGAATGTTTTGCCTTGGAAATCTGATGAAAGAAAGCGGTGTTGTAGATCGATTGTCAAAAACTGCACAAAACGCGTTGATAAACATCGTTACCATTATGCTGGGGTTGGCAGTAGGATCAAAACTGGTTGCAGATCAATTTCTGGTGCCCGAAACCCTAGGCATTATGGCATTGGGCATCGTGGCATTTTCGATTGGCACAGCGTCTGGCGTGTTGATGGCCAAGGTGATGAATGCATTTTCGACTAACAAAGTTAATCCACTTATTGGCGCTGCCGGTGTTTCTGCGGTTCCAATGGCCGCTCGAGTGGCGAATAAGTTGGGAATTGAAGCGAATCCCCATAACTTTTTGCTGATGCATGCCATGGGGCCAAATGTGGCTGGTGTGATTGGATCCGCAGTAGCCGCGGGAGTCTTAATTCAGATTGTTGGATAGTCCTCTGGTCTGATCAGCACCTGATTAGACCAGCCGTGCTAGCCTAATCATTATCAACGAGTTGGTCCATTGTGTGTGCGGGGTTTTCATCGCATGGTTTGCCGACACGGTGAGCAGGCACGCCCACAACTGTTGTGTAGGGTGGTACGTCCTTCAGAACCACGCTGCCAGCCCCCACTTTTGCACTTCGACCAACTTCGATATTTCCCAAGACTTTAGCACCAGCGGCGATCAAGACGCCTGAGCGAATTTTAGGGTGTCGATCTCCCTGCTCATTTCCTGTTCCACCCAGTGTGACTGACTGCATGATAGACACATCATCCTCAATCACGGTTGTTTCACCAATAACAATGCCAGTGGCGTGATCAAACATGATTCCCTTGCCCATCACACAGGCAGGGTGAATATCAACGCCAAAAACTTCGGAGTTGCGACTTTGCAGATAAAGCGCGAGATCTTTTCGGTCATTTTTCCAAAGTAAGTGTGCTACTCGGTGGACCTGAATAGACTGATAACCTTTCAAGTACAGGATGACAGGCAAAAAAGAATTTGTCGCGGCATCACGATCGAATACGGCTTTGATATCGAAAGCCGCATACTCGACTATCTCAGGGGCTTCCCTGAACGCTGAGTCAATCAATTCTCTGATGGAAACAGCCGACATCACATAATTTGCTAGCTTGTGGGCCAACAAATAGCTTAAAGCGGAGCTAAGGTTGCGGTGGTTAAGCACGCACGCATAGACATAACTGGCAAGCAACGGTTCTCTATCAATCAGTTCCTGAGCTTCTGCTTTGAGTTTTTCCCAAATGTAAAAGGGCATTTGTCCACCTTCATTTCAGAGATTCTGATTGTTTACTATCCGATAGTTGGCGGAATTATATCGCACTGAATCTGTTTGGTCATTGAAGGCATTTGCCAATCATGAGGCTAATGTTTTTTGAGCTACTGCCGTTACCTTAAATACAACACAAAAACAGTCCACACTCATGGACGCGGACACGCGCAGGCGAGGGAATCAATGTTTAGTAAATTTACCATCCGAACCCGAGTAGGGCTGATTGTCATTGTGAGTCTGCTTGCCATTATAGGGCTCAGTTTGACCCTGCTTCTTCAAGCCCGCGAGCGGTTTATGGACCAATTGCGAGATGGCAGCGTGAATCAGGTGCAAATGATTCATAAAGCCCTGAGCGGTCTACAAAGCCAAGTGCGTAATGGGCAGTTAACAGATGCGGAGGCCAAGAGGCAAGGCCGCTTCCTTATTAACAATACGATGGTAAACGAGCGAAATTACCTTTTGCTTTACCACAGACTTGGCCAGATTCTGGCGCATCCATTGCGAGGCGTAGACAGTGCTCTGGATACTGACGCGCAAGTTCGCAGTGCGATCCAGGCCGCGGCAACAACGCCTGAGCAACGAATGGAGGCCAATGGGTATCGCGATCCGACACCTATGATGACCGAAATAATTCATCGATACACGGGCGACAGCTACACGGGTTTTGCGGAATATTTGTATTTTCCGGAGCCTATGTTTGGTTACCGCTTCCTCACTTACACGGATGATCCCATCGCCCATCCTCAAGCTGAACTCAAGACCGTGTATGCGGAACTATTTGCGCCGTGGGATTGGGTTATTATCCATGGGCTTTACGTTGACGACGTAAACGCGCAGTTTTTCCAGTGGGTCCGCGATTCTGCTGTGATAATTGTTTTACTACTGATGGCACTCAGTGCCGCAGCATATTATCTCTCCAGATCAATTACATTGCCGCTGACCAAAGCCGAGGCCTATATGCAAGATATCGCCAAAGGCTCTGGTGATCTCAGCAGACGCCTGGAAGAGCAGGGCACTGATGAGCTCTCCAAACTTGGCGCGAGCTTTAATATTTTTGTCAGCAAGCTGGCAGATATTATCAGGCAGGTGCTGGTTACCAATTCCGAAGTTACCGGGAAATCTGCTCAGTTCTCGCAAATGATTCAGCGTACAGCAGGCAGATCAGCGTCTCAACTGGAAGAAACGGAGTTGCTGGCGTCATCAACAACTGAATTGTCCTCCTCCTTGGCTGATGTGGCAGATGGCGCTCAAACCAGCGTTGACGCTGCCAAAGAAGCAAATGGCGCAACCCAAAAAGCCACTGAAGCTGTTTCGCATACTCGAAACTCGGTAGAAAAACTGTCGGGTTCTTTGTCTATGATTCAAAAGAAAGTGCACTACATGCGAGATCACAACCAGAAAGTTCACTCAGTGCTTGAAGTTATCCAAGGGATTGCGGAACAGACCAATCTGTTAGCACTGAATGCTGCGATCGAAGCAGCAAGGGCCGGTGATCAGGGGCGTGGGTTCGCGGTCGTAGCAGACGAGGTGCGCAGTCTTGCGCAAAAAACTCAGTCCTCCACTTTGGAAATTAATACGATTATTCAAAACCTTCAGGACAATACAACACAAATAGTCAGCGCTATGGATCAAGGGGTTTCGCTATCTCGCGAGTGTGTTGGTTCAGCAAATACAGCGAATGAACTGCTTGATCTGGTATTGGCGTCCGTTTCTCTTATTGCAGAGCGTAGCAGGGACATAGCAACGGCAGTGAAACAGCAATCAGAAGTGACAGAAGGTATCGCAAAGAGCAGTGTAAAAATTGCTGCGGATGGCCGGCTTAACACCGAAGATTATCTCAAGTGCAAACAGTATCACGCTGAGATAGATCAGCTGCTAAGTTCGCTAGATGGGCTGGTAAATCAGTTTAAGCTAGGCAGTCGATATTGAGTTATTCGTTATTTATCCTGATTATTCTGGAGCCTGTGCGTTGACGTTCGCCGGCTCCAGTTAACAGCTCCAGACTCAGTTGGTACTGACCGTTCTTAAATCGATGGGTGTCAATTTCTATAGCAAATCCCAACAAAGGTGCTGCTGGATCAAAATCCACATTTTTTAGAGTGACAACATCCTCGCGCGACACCGATCTGACAGTTTCAGCAACCACAATACTATCCAGCAATACACTGACTTTGTTAACCCCAGCGCTGTTGATAGCCCAACCGGAAATGAGCGTTTTATCTTTAAGTTCCTCATCTTGACTGGGCGAATCCAACCAAGCCTCTGATGGCATTGGACACTCAGGAAAGACAGCGCGCTCCAAGCCCTCTGGGCGTAGGCCTTTCGCAACATAAAAACTGAAGATTTTATCGCCTTGAAACAGAAAAAATTGATCCAGAAGTCCAACTTCTGAAAAATGGCTGCATATATCAGACATGACAAGTGACTTTTCAATACTGTCCAAGGTGCTGTCTTCTGTTAAAAAAATGGCGTCCTCGCTCCAGTTCTTGAGTAGCCCATCCGTATCAAGTCCCCAGATACGGTACTGCGTTTGGCGACCATCCCGGATTACTTTATTAGTATCTGTCGTGTAGACAGTGTCATTTGCCGTTGCAAAACTGATCTGCGCAGCGGTGTAGTAGTTGTCGGTGACAATCAACACGTCTTCTGGGAATCCATGTTGTGTCTTTAATGCGTTGAGATGCTCGACAAGCGGAGACCATCCCGCCATTTTGTTTGATAGTACACCGGGGCCTACCAGATTCTGCAAAGACTGGTTGAAACCTTGTGACCCAATGCCAACCAGTAACAGCAAAGTCCCGACAAGTCCCGTCATGGGTACAAGTAAAACCAACTTAACCGGGTTTAATGCCGGCAATTTTTGAGACAACTTCTCCTTTAGAGCTCTCAAGGTGGCAGGTGCAAATACAAGTAAGGGCAAGTATCCGGAAATCGGCCAGTGGATCGTTGTTCTTGTTGTGTCACTCCAAGGGGAAAGCACCATGTAAATGCCGAGATTCAACAAGGCAAATAAGGCAAAAAGTAACGCCCTCTCGCTGCCTTGTCTGGCCTGTCTGATAAGGTTCCATAGCGTGAATAAAAGTGTAGCGTAAAGCAGTGGGGTGACCGCGGTTGCCTGAATCAAGGGGTGTAACAGCCCTTCTGCCTGAAATTGCCATGGATGGCGCTCCACCAGATGATAATCCAGCCCAGCCAGCCCGTTCACAAAATTGAAACTTAGTGCAGGGAATAGGCCGATTGAGGCAATACCCGCAGAAATCCAGAAACGACTTGTCCGCCAATAGTGCCATTGACGTTTCTCAATAATAAAAAATATTAAAGCGGCAAGCAGGTACGGTGCAAATCTGTAGTGAGTACATAAACCAAGGGCGGCAACAATGCCGGCAGCAATCCAATATGGCGTATTGCCAAGGCGGGTCGCTCTCTCAATAAATCCAACAAAGAGTAAGCCAAACACCAGCAATGCTGCATCAGGCACTGCAAGCAGCCCCATAATGGCAAGCGTTGGAACGCACAGACTCAAAAATGCCGACGTCAAGGCACTTTTGTGTCCATGCAGCGGGAGTGCGACCCAAAAGATCAGCGCGGGTATTGATAAACCGCAGAGCAGAAACAATGACCGTACAGCCACGGGTGAGTTGCCCATTAACTCGGAGCCAATACCTGCAAACAGAGCTGCCATAAATGGCAAGTCACTGTATGCAAGCGCTGGAAATCTGGATGCTTGCCAGTAAAATATTTCGTCGCTGTACAATTCAAGGCGAAAAGCCAGCGCGAGTTTGATCAGAAAGATAACTGTAGCAGTCGCAAGCGTGACGAAAAACATGGTTTTGTATGGGGGGGAATTCAATCGATGTCGCTCACTTTTGTACTTTTACTGTGTTGAATCATTATAGTCATCAAAACCTATCATTAAAATAAAAATGCCGGCGTCAGGGTGGAGCCGCGTATCGATTCCATGCTCTAATCCAGAAAACTTAAAAGGTAAAAATACTACTGATGTATGCATGCGTTGACCTTGGATCTAACAGTTTTCACCTTCTCATCGCCCGCTGGCATGATGGCGCACACGAAATAGTTGAACGATTCAGTGAAAAAGTTCAGCTAGGGGAAGGGCTTTCACAAAGTCTCACTATTAACGCCGAAGCTTTCCAGCGAGGACTATTGTGCCTGGAGGCCTTTGCCTTGGCGCTGGAGCGGTATCCCATCAAGTACTTATGGGTAGTTGGCACCAATGCGCTGCGAGTTGCAGATAATTCACAAGACTTTATTACTCAAGCCAAGAGCCGGGGCTTCGACGTTGATGTCGTGACCGGACTTGAAGAAGCTGCCCTTGTTTACGCTGGCGTAATGTCGGCCCTACCGCAAGATGACCAAGTCAGGCTTGTGATCGATATAGGTGGGGGCAGCACAGAACTTATTGTGGGTAAAGGCCCTGATCAATTACAGGCACATAGCTTGCCGATTGGATGCGTGAGCTGGAGGGATCGCTGGTTCAGTACAAAGCTGGAAAACAAAGATCTGTTGCGTAAGCAATTAACGTTGGCAGCAGATGACGCTGAACAGGTTTTTGCGCAAGTCTCAGAACAATTGGCCCGTACCCCCTGGGCTGAGGTTTATGCGTCATCCGGCACAGCAAAAATGCTGAGCGCCATTTGCTCTCATAAATATC
>JAUSPW010000136.1 GCA_030652635.1 Pseudohongiella sp.
GCAATATTGGTGATGGCAAACGCTGGGGCATGTACCTGGATGGCAGCACGCGACTGGGACAACTAGGTCTGCCGGATGCAACGTTGACTAGCAGCCTGCATCTCTTTGACTCAAAAATTATCAACCCGATTTTGGGCACAGAAGAGCGCATCAACGGCCGCGGGCGCGCGGGCCTTGGATTCAGACATGATGTCACTGACCTCAATCTGAATTACGGACTGAACTACAATCACCCATTTAATGGCGGCAATCGCAACATCGAGATCAGTACAATTGAGTGGTACAACGAAGCACCTCAGCTATCGCTGTTTGTCTCCAAAGTCATGTTTGATGAAGTCACATTCCGGCTGGAATCAAACAATACACTGGGCGAGGAAAACTGCCGCAATCGTGTGCGTTACAACGGCTCCTCGGCCAGCGGCAACATCAGAGAAGTTGAAGACGCCTGCTGGGGAGGCGGACAAACGCTGGCACTGAAGGTCAGGACTACGTTCTGACAGGCTGCTCAAAGCACCCTGTCAGATAAACCGCGCTTACTGGGCGGGTTTGCTGAACACAAACATATGCTGCCACGGTAAAAAGTCCAGCGTATCGTCCCAATTCAGACCAAACACGCTCATTTCTTTTACCACCTGCTCAACAGACATTTTGTGCAGCGGCCTGATTGGCACGGACTCATCTTCCGCACGATATTCAACCAAAAACAGCCGCCCGCCGGGTTTTAAGGCATCATAGATACCTTGCATCATTTCAAAGGGGTGCGAGAATTCGTGGTAGGCATCCACCAATAACACTGCATCAACGCTGTTGGCTGGCAGCCCGGGATTATCAATCTGCCCCAGCAAAGGTTCTACATTGGTGATACCGGTTTCTTGTTTGCGCTGCTCCAACAGCGCCAGCATTTCTGGCTGTATATCGGTCGCCAGTACTTTGCCCTGCGTCACAACCTGAGCAATCCTAAAGGAAAAGTACCCGGTGCCCGCCCCGATGTCGGCTACTACCTGGTCGGGGGCCAGTGTCATATTGGCAACAACCTCATCAGGCATTTCTTCGTGAGTACGCTCTTGACGTTCCAGCCAACCAGCGCCTTGATGCCCCATCACACCAGAGATTTCACGTCCCATGTAAAATTTGCCAATACCGCCACGACTTTGTTGAGGATCAAAATCGTAGCCGGGATGTTCCGCTGCTTGTGTCGACAGACTACCAAACGTCATGACCAACACAGCAAGTTTGTACATTAAACGATGCAGAGCAAATGGCAGTTTCATTTTCAGCTTCCCCGACCACAGGTCAGATTAAATTGGGATGGTTGCGGATGGATTGTAATGCATGGACCGTGGTTTCAACAGACACCTTTCACGCCTGACCTCACCAGCAGTTTTTACTGCCTGTGCTATCATCCCGGGCATCAAATTAGACACGCCCGAACGGATGGAGAAAGTATCGATATGAGCAAGGTTCTGGAAGGTATTCGAGTACTGGATTTTGGCCGCTACATAGCAGGGCCATTTTGTGCAAGCTTGCTGAGTGATCTGGGCGCAGAGGTCATTCGCATAGAAAAAGTTCAAGGCAGCGAAGACCGTTTTTTGTCTCCAGTCAGTGATACCGGTGATGGTGCTTTGTTCATGCAAATGGGCCGAAACAAACTTGGCATGACGCTAAACCCGATGAAACCAGAAGGCCGTGAGATTGTGCGCAAACTGGTTGCTACGGCGGATGTGGTCATCGCAAATCTTCCGCCAGACACGCTGGAGGCCATGGGTCTGGACTATGAAAGTCTGAAAGCAGTCAAACCGGACATCATCCTGACAATGATTTCGGCATTTGGAACTGGCGGTCCTTACAGCAATCGTGTTGGTTTTGATGGTCTTGGCCAGGCAATGTCAGGCTCCATGTACATGTCAGGCACACCGGAACAACCTGTCAAAGCGTATGCACCGTTTATTGATTTTGGCACGGCCAGCCTGAGTGCAGTGGGGACTATGGCAGCACTATTCGAGCGTCAACGCACGGGTAAAGGTCAGGTTGTGGAGGCATCTTTGTTCAACACGGCACTGACCATGATGAATGGCTCATTGATTGAACAGGCGATGATTGCTCCCAATCGAACGGCCACTTTGAATCGCTCGCAGACATCTGGCCCGGCTGACACCTTTAAAACACAGGATGGCTGGGTATTGATCCAATCTGTGGGCGGCCCGTTGTTTGAGCGCTGGGTTGAATTGATGGGCGAGCCGCACTGGTTGTCCGATCCACGTTTCAAAGATGACATCAGCCGTGGCAATCACGGGGAACTGATCAGTGAACGTCTCGCCCACTGGTGCGCAGAACGCACGTCCGAACAGGTGCTGAGCGCCATGGAAGCTTCGCGGATCCCGGCAGGACCCGTGATGTCACCGCAACAAGTATTGGACGACCCGCACGTTGAAGCACGCCAGATGTTTAAACTACTGTCCTACCCGGGCGCCGCGAAACCGGCACCGGTGATGCAGACACCGTTCAGTTTGTCAGGCAACCCCACCGGCATTCATCGACGCGCACCAACCCTGGGAGAACATACCCAGCAATTAATGCTTGAACTGGGTTATTCCGACAGCGATATCCAACGCCTGCGAGACGCCCGCATCATTTAAACAAGAAACCTTGTTCAGCGAGGAACCCGCGCATGTGCGGGCGGGCTTTTTCGCTGAGCAATTCGGCTACCTGCTCACTCCAGCAGATGCCATGCCCGCCACCGGTGCGGGTTCGGTAATATTCCCGAACTTGCTCGTCATACTCGGCGATGGGTGCCTGATCAGCGCTGTCTTCGTACACTTCGTTTTTGACAATCACGGATAAAGGCAGACGAGGTTTTACTTCAGGGTTCTGATCGGGATAACCAAGGCACAGTCCAAACACCGGATAAACGCCCTCTGGAAGCTTCAACAGGTCGGATACTTCACGCGGATTATTGCGGATTCCGCCGATGTAGCAGATACCCAGCCCCAGTGATTCGGCTGCAACCACTGCATTTTGTGCCATCAACGCAGCATCCACGGTGGCAATGATGAAGTGCTCCGTGTAGTCACCGGAAAATGACTTTCCATACGTTGCGCAGCAATTTCCCGCCCGGCGCAGATCAGCACAAAACACCAGAAACTCGGGTGCACTGGCTACATAGGGCTGGTTGCCTGCATACACAGCCAACTTCTGGCGACTTTCCGGTTTGCGCACACGGATAACGGTCGCACCTTGCAGAAAGCTCGACGTGGCTGCGCTCTGCCCGGCTAACAATATTTGTTCCAACACAAGATCAGTCACGGGCTGGCTGCTGAATTTGCGGATGCTGCGATGTGAGCGCAACAAATCAATGGTGGCGTTTGACACGATATTCCCTTTTTTGGCTTATATAAAAGCTAGCATATTCAACGTGATAGGTCAGGTAAATTCAAAGATGTAGTGCTGCTATCGTGCAACGGCTGTTAAAAGCTGATCAAGAAACATGGGCACCACATCATTGGCCAGGGGTGTGGACGCATTAAACAACACCACTAACCCAATATTGTGCTCAGGCACCAAAACCATTTCGGATCGATAACCGCGAACGCCACCGCCATGATGGATGACCCGCATACCGCTGTAATCCATGATGCGCCAGCCCAGTCCGTACCAGGCTTTGTCCAATCGAGGCCACCGGTTGAAGTAATTGCCATGCGGTGTTTCTACAATGGGGGTATGTTGCATTTCCAGCAGTGTTTCTGAAAGCACTTCAGGGAAACCACCCAGCTGTGCCTGTGCCCATCTACCCATGTCCAGAATGGTGGCATTTACACCAGATGCCGGACCTGTTGTGTAATACGCTGGGTTCAGGCTAGTTACCTGCCATCGACCCCGTCCGAATTGATGAGCCTGACTTGCGTTAGGATTGTTCTCATATCCGTCCAGCCCCATCGACGCATCATCCATGCCAAGCGGAGAAAAAATATTCTCCTCTACAAAATCGTCGTAGTTTGTGCCCAGACTGTACTCAACCACGTCCGCTACCAGAGAAAACACCACATTCTGGTACCCATAACAGCGCCCTGGCGCGCAAACTGCCGGTATTTCGTGCAGCTTTTCCTGAATTTTATCGTACGCGACACCGGCATCGAGCAAGTTGGAAAACGCGTGCGGCATCAGACCCGTGGTATGGCTGAGCACATGCCGCAGAGTCATGCGATCCGCTCCATCCGCATCAGTCCCCAGCTTGTAGCCTGGAAGCACCTGGGATATGGGTTCGTCCCAGGTAACAATATTGTGATTGACCAACTGCGAGGCAACCGTACCTGCAAAGGTTTTTGATACCGACGCGATTCTGAAAACGGTATCCTCAGATACGGCCTGTTGATCGTCAACACTGCGCACGCCCATGGTTTCAACGTCAAGAATGCCTTGTGAAGACACGATGGCAAGTGCAAGGCCAGGAATTTGATCTTCTGCAACTTTGGCTCGTATCCATGACTTGTACGCTTCAAAAACCTGAACATCAGGCGCGGATACAGGTTGAGGAAGTTGCCCGGGCAGTTGGTGAAAAGCTGCTTGTTGCAGACTTTCAGTGGAGGGTGCTTGAGCGAGGATGGTGACCGGACTGATTGCGATGACAACTGACAAGGACGTCAGCGTGCGCTTCAAACAAAAGATGCCAAGTGTTTTTACGATCCCGGTCAATTACTTTTTCCCGCCTGGGTGAATGGTGGCTATAAAAAGCTGACGTGGAAAATAGCATGTCACCGGGATTTTGCAAGCATGAAAAAAAAGCCGATCTGCAACTTCCAGACCGGCTCCAGGGCAGACCCCCGGTACCCTTTTGCCAGACGCTCCAGGGTACAACGACTTCCAGCGGGCACATCAAAAACTCTAAAAACTCAGGGCATGATCAGTAAAAGTGTCTGGCCATCGCGCTCTACCCCCAGGGCCAGCAGCGGTGGCTCCGCACCAAGCAGCGCATTAAATTCAGCCAAGTCGTCAACCGGCTGTCGGTTCAAGCGCGTAATGACATCACCGGCCTGCAGTCCACCTGCGGCGGCACGGCTTTGGGGATCAACAGCGGCAACCCCTACACCTGAGCGTCCACGCGGCAGATCCTGCAGCTGCGCACCTATAAATCTTGATTCATCAGATCTACGCTCACTGGCAGCGCGATTACCGGTACTGGCAGTTTGATTCTGGCCAGCACTGTCCAGTCGGACAGCAAGCGTGAGCGGATCTCCATCCCGTAATACACGGAGTTCAAGATCCTGATTAACGCCCGCCAAACCCACAGCGTTTCGCAGATCACGGCTACCGTTAACCGGTTTGTTGTTGATTGCAACGACCAGGTCGCTTGCCTTCAGACCAGCCCGTTCAGCAGCTGTGTCCGGGAATACCTGGGTAACAAGCGCACCACGCTCGGCGCCCAGTTTGAGGGTTTCCTCTACCAGCGCGCTGTGATCACGAATCAGCACCCCCAGTTGGCCGCGCTCAACTACACCATCGCGTAATAAGTGCCCCATCACTGCTTCAACCATGTCAACCGGCACAGCAAACCCTACGCCGGAATTGGTCCCAGACCCCGAGATAATCGCTGAATTGATGCCTACCAGACGACCTTGCAGATCAACCAACGCACCACCGGAATTGCCAACATTGATGGCCGCATCGGTCTGAATGAAGT
>JAUSPW010000145.1 GCA_030652635.1 Pseudohongiella sp.
GCAGCGCGCCGGCGACGGCCTGGCTCTGCGTGCGGATCCACTGGTACTGATCAACCAGCGTCTTCACCGCGGCAATCTGCTCATTCATCGCTTGCTGACGCACCAGCGCCAATTCTTTTTCTTGCTCGATCAGCAGTGCCAGCGCATTGCCGGCCTGCAACAAATCCAACAGCTGAACGGCGTCCATGGTCTGCTTGACCGACTCAAAATACTCCCGGAACTGACTCATGGACGTGAAGTCATTCAGTGCCAGATTCATCGCTGCAAACTGGTCAGAAACCGCGGTTCGAAGTCGAGTAACCATGTTCTGCATGCTGTCTGATTGTTCGGCCACGCTGGTGTTAAAGAGCTGCGTCACCATCGACAGATTCTCGATGCCACCGGCCGCTTCAGCCAGTTGCTGGGCAAAATCAAAACTGACATCACCCAGCACATCGAGCTGGCCAGATCGCAGCAGACTATCCAGCGCCAGTGCATCTTTGAGCTGCGCCAGGAGTTCATCGGCATCACCGGTTGCCTGTTGCATCGCGCGCGTCACATCGGCGCTCAGCCCCTCGATATGATTGATCAACTGCCGGCTGAAGCTGGTAAACAAACCATTGAGCGCCTCCTCAGCATCGGCGCCTTCGCCTGCCCGTAAGCCAAAGAAACTGCCATTGTCCCATCCGTAGTCTGCGTGGGTACCTTGCAGCTGCTTGTTGCGCATATCCAGCGTTGCGCCGGCGCCGCGTGCCGCAGAAAAAACAAACGCATCAATCTCGGCAAACTTGGCCGTGATGGCATCCGATACCGCCTGATCACCGCGGCGGTTGATTTTGTTGACTTGCAAGCCACTGGAGAAGGTCTCGGTGCCGTAGTAATACTGGCTTTTGACCATGTCGCGGCCGGTATCAAATCCAACGCTGGATCGCTGGTAACCATCGCCGCCAAAGAGCGCATCCAGTCCGCCGCCAATCAATGAGCCAAGAAACGTGCCCACGCCCGGCAACATCGATCCGATCGCAGCGCCTGCCATGGCGCCGTAGTTGCTTTGTGCCTGCTTACCAAACACCGCCTCACCGAGCGCGGTGCCAATGGTGCCGCCAGCCAGACCAGCAAGTAGATTGGTGCCAATGTTCTTCAGATCAAAATTCAGCGTCTTTGCGCCTTCGCTGATCAGCTGGCCACCCTCATACAGCGGGGCGACAGTCTGGGCGATGGAAGCGTTCAGCACACCTGCAACGCCGGCGCCCATCAGGGTACCCACCGATTGCCAGTTCACTGATGTGCTGCCGGCCGAGGTGGCTGTTGGCGCAGTGACGTTCAACGTCGATCGAAACGCGTTGGCCAAATCCATCGACATCACGCCGGCGATTGTTTGACGCATGACCGCCAGGATCGAATCGCCCAGGCTGCGCATGTTCAGCTTGCCCTTCTCCAGCACTTGGTCAAAGTAGCTGTTCCAGCTGCGCTGCAGATCCTCCAGCATGTTTTGCGTGGTGCGGGCATAGTCCTGCTGGCGAGCATCCAGCGCATCGATCGCCGCCTGCTCATCGCTCATCGTACCGATCAGTGCCTGAATAGCATCGCCTTGCTCTTCAATTTCAAGGGTTGTTAAGTGGCGGGTACGCTTGGCAAACTCCTGATCCGCCGCGCTCATGCGCATCAATTTGAGCTCGGCCTCCATCTGGCGCACTAACGCTGCGCCTGGCTGGAACGCCTCCAGCTTTTCTTCCGCCAAAGCAGCCACCGCAAGGTGGTAGTTCTCAAGACTTAGCCGCCCGGTTTCATACGCGAGTGTCAATGTCAGCAACTGTGTTTCGTATTCTGCAACGGCATTTTGAAGCGGTGCATACTGATCAATCAGTCGCAGCATGTCCTGCAGGGTTTTCTCGGCCGCCTTTGATGCGGCATCCTCGGCAGCGAGCACACCAGTCAGCTCCTTGACCTGATCCTCATAGACTGCATTTAACGCATCAATGGCGCGCTGCTTGCGCGCGGCGGTGGCAACCGAGTCCACCTCAATTGCGTTGAGCGCAGCGAGGTTTTTTGTGTATTCGGCTGTGAGTGTTTCCAGCGGCAAATACTTGTCCAGCAGGTCTTGCTGGGTTTTGGTTAACGCCTCCGTGGCGAGAGCTTCGGCGTTCAGTGACGCCGTAACGGCATTGCCTCTGGCAATTGCCAACGCGTTAAGTTTGGCCACCCCGGCATCAAGCTCATCAATAATTGTTGCAGATTCGGTTTGCCAGTCCCTCAACTCATTCAGGCTGGCCATATTTGGCACGCTGCCCAGATTTGAGTTGCCACTGCCTGTCATCGGTACCGGCTTTTCTCCGAGCGCGGCCTTCTGCTTCGCCAGTTCCTCCATCGCCAACATTTGGGATTGAATTTGCTGATCTAACTGCGAAACGGTCAATTCATTGAACGACTCTGCTAATTGGTCAATCTCAGAACGCAGATTCGTAGCACGCATTGCCGCCTCGGTACTGTTTATACCAAAGGTCAGTAGCGCTGCCCCGGCCAATACGGCAATGCCCAGTGGCCCGCCAAGGAAGGCCATGGCACCCTTCAGCCCCGTCAATGCAACTGTATATGCACTTGTGGCTCTGAGGCCCGCATATAATCTCGCTTCCAATGTGAAGAGCCCAGCGATCGCAGCCCAGGATCCTGCTGCAATACCAGTGAACCACGCAGCTACTTTAACGCCAACAAGCAAAGCGGTGACTGTAACCAAATCTTTAATCAATTCGATCAGCGTGGGCATCACTTTCGCCAGTGTCTCAACACCCACCACGTACCCTCTCAACAAAGAGCCAATACTCATGTTTATTGGCCCTTCAAGTGACGCCGCTAACAACGTATGCCCTGTGGCAAGCCTGTCTTGAATGGAGCTGATGTTGTTATACGTTGCCTCTGCCGCGCCTTCGTATACCTGAAGCGCTTCGATCAACGTGGTTTTGAAAAACTCTGATGTGACCTGACCATCCATCACCATGCGTCGAAATCCACCCGATGTAAGGCCAGCAGCATCATCCATGTGCACCAACAAACCGGGCAAAGGTTCCATCACCTGATTAAGTTCCTGAGCCTGCAGATTCACCTGGCTGAGACCTTGTGCCAGACCGTAATACACCAGGCCCAGCTGCTCGTTGTTCGCTTTCAGGGCAGCGCCTGCGTTGAGCAGTCCTTCGGTGAGTTGACGTGCTTCTTTCTTGGTTACCAGATCAGCATTTTGGAGCGCGAGCAAACGAGCATAGCTGCCAGACACTGTGTTTAGCTGTTTGCTGTACCGCTCGGATATATCAACCAGATACGCTTGGGTCTCGTTGTACTCTTGTGTGCTGCCGGTCAAGCCCTGCAACATCGTGCGCGTGTCCTGATAAACCGCCAACTGATCCTTAAAGAACCGACCGATCTGCAGCACACCATAACCAACCAGCACGTTTTTCAGGCTGAGATATTGCTCTCGCAGGGTTTTGGTTTCTTTGCTGAGTTTCTCGGATTCGCGTGCGGCGCCGCGTGCTTCTGTACCATGCTTTTTGACGCCTTCAGCACCTTTGGCGCCGGCGGCGCCGGTTTGTTGCAGTTCATCATTGAGTTTGGCGATATCAGCCTGCGCAATCTTAAGCTCACCGGTCAGACCGGAGCGGTCAGCTTTGAGTTTGATGGTCGCCGTGTATTCACTCATGATGCGCTGCGCTTGTTTAAGGTTGAAACGGTGTGGTGTGCCAACACTTTGAATTTCTCCCAGGTCGCCGGGTCTACATCGATCTGACTGCGCCGGATGTCGATATCCACCGCGTTAAAATCGAACCCCAACACTTGCCCGGTACCGGAGATCCGGAACTGGCCATAGGCACTTAAATACAGTTGCACCGCTGGCCAGTTGTCCGGATACACCTCAAATGCTTCCGGTTCGGGTTCCTCTGCGAGCAGGGCCTCAATTTCATCCTCGCTGGCCCCCATCTCTCGCATTTCTTCAAGATCCGCGTCACTGAAGCGTGGCACCGGATCCTGATGGAAAAAATCAACGACGCCCGCGAGCTGCTCGGTTGCGAAAAGAGTTGCCTTTCATCGCATCCAGGTAGGCCGCTGCGCAGGCGCTGACCGCGCG
>JAUSPW010000153.1 GCA_030652635.1 Pseudohongiella sp.
GCTGCGCCGCTCCGGATTCGAACAGTGCTTCCGCTGGATCGGGCACCCCCTCAAAGGATAGGCGCGGCCTGATTGGTCCGGCTCGGCCACCCGCTCCCGTCGCTCACGCTGCATTTTATTCTGGTGGTATCCACTCTCGGTTTGGCAAGGTCAGTGTCGCTCGGTTCAGGTCAGCTGCCTGGACATGACTGACAAACTGCGTTCACCCGCTTCAGCTATGCGTTACGTCCTGCTGAGCAGGAAGTGGAGAAGTGCGAACAGCTAACTCAGCGCGTCCCTACATCCATAGTAACCTCGATTCTGCTATCGGTAGATCCGCTGTCTGTTATGCGGCCGCCGGCAGCCATGTACTGCAGCAATGCATGCAAATACAAAATCACGCCGTACATTTCCAGGCCCTCTTCAACTGGCGTCCACAGATTATAGGCAAGCGTGTTGAGTTCATCATTGTGGAGGTAGGGTTCTGTGTACAGCTCAACCCCTATTGCACCACCAACAAATAACGCGCCGGAGAACATGATCAACACCGCGGTGGGTGTTGGCAGTGTAAACAGAAAGCGCAGATAAGCGACTGCCATCAGCAGAACAGGAACAATGGCGTAAACCGCCCATGACGAATCTGTGACACTGTTCAAGCTTTCGTGCAGGCCAGCCATTTCATCCAGCGAAAGCAGTAAGAAGCTATAACCAAGAAACACCCAATAACGTGCCCACTTGTCTTTTTCTGCTTTCTTTTGATAACCCAACAGGAGCGTGAAGCCTGAAGCGATTAACAAAGCAATGGACGAGTACCAGGTAGGGATATTGTTCTCTTCATCCACATCGAATAACTGCCTTACCAACCAGGGCAGGTCCGAGATTGTATAGTGATAAACCGTCAGGCCAATATGAATGAGCAACAAAACCCCTGCTATCACGCTGAGCAATGTAATCAATCGTTTTGGATCTATCGCAACCTGGAAAGTAGTGACGTCGGTTCTGGTTGTTGTATTCACTTCAGTCTCCCTGCACCACTGTGCGTTCTGTGGCGTCAATTTATATGTCAAGCCTTGCAATGCCATGAAGTTCCGAGTATGCCATAGTTCCCCCTAGCAGGAATCTATGGCCTATTCATTTATCGCGATAACCTGGATAAAACGGAATCCCCGATGAATGACAGGTGGCGCTGGTCAGTCCATCGCCTCTCGGAACCGAATTGCACGAAGCACTTCGTCAGGCAGGTTTCTAACGGTTACCGTTGCCATAATGTCGTTCCTTCTCTTTAGACACCTCTCCCTTGAGCCGTTGGTGCACTGCATAAAGAGCAGCGACGCTCGCGATCAGCAGAATTATCATGTGTGTGGTGGCTACGGATTGCCAGACGTCATCTGTAGCGTTGGGGTACATGGGTTCAATGATGTGACTGAAAGCGATGTTGGACATCCAGTGGAACAACATGGCAGCGATCACGCTGCCGTTTGCCCATAACACAATGGCTAACATGATGGCAGCGATGAGAATGGTGTCTGCCCAGTAAAAAAACCAGGTGCTTGCTGAATTCAGCGCGGGTGTGGTGCCGGGTGTGAATGACAACGGGATGTGCCAGAAACACCAAACGGTGCCAAGCAAAATGGCCGTGAGCCACGGCGAATAGTGAGTCAATAGTTTTGGCTGCAGGTAACCGCGCCAGCCCAGTTCTTCACACAACGGGCCGGCAAAAAAAACCGGAACGGCGGCCAGCGGGATGATCAGATAGTTACTCGGTAATACAACCTCGCCCAGCGCATTGCCGCCAGGATGGGTAAATGCAACTGAGAGTGATGCGAGCAGCAATGGCAGCAAAAGCGCGGCCAGCCATGCCAGTAAAGGAAACCTGAAGGTCAAAAATCGCTTGCGAAGTGCGCGTAATCCAGGACGGCCATCGGTATATGCCGTCAGCACTATTGCTGCAATGCTGGGACCACCGGCACCCAGATAAACAAGCAGAAGTGCAGAAGGCTGGCTAATCAGTTCATCAATCGGCGCACGCCCGTACAGGAACAACAACAAGCCCCACGAGGCGAAGGTAATTGCGAATGTCAGTGCCGCAAATGACAGCAACGGCCGACGATTAACCCATTTTTTTGTCATTATTTGCATCGCAGTCAGCGCCCGCAATTCTGTAGCGAGGGCATCAGTGTAGTCTACCCGACTACGTTGCAACAATGCCGCGCACGAAGCAACGGGCAGTTGTTTGGGTGCCGGACTCATCAGGCCGCGTTTATCCTCTGAAGGGGCGCCCGATAAAGCGGTAGGACTGTTCGAGTCCTGAACGGCGCAGCCGTGAAGTCGAGTTCCGCACCGCCGGGCGCCTCTTCAGAGGATGCGGCCAGTCCGGCGCCCAAACAACTGCCCGTTGCGCTCGCCGAATAAGTTATTAAAACTAGCGCTCAGTGACTACCTGACAGCGCCCCCGCTTGCCTGAGAATATCCTGATAAGCACCAGAACTGCGATGCTGATTCACATGATCCAGAAACGTACTGCCATTGCTCAGGCGCACATTGATGTCATGCCCGGCTTCCACAAAAAATGCTACAAACCGCTCGAACTGCTCCGGCAACATCCCCCGATAGGCTTTTTGCAACAGATGATAGTCCGCCGGCACACTCTCCGGCGGCAGCAACGTCAAAAACGCCTTGATGCGCTCGTCGCTCCACTCTTCGTTGCGCACGGCCGGTTGTGTACGTTCCTTGCCAACTTTTTTATCTTCAATCATGGTGACTAATCTGCCTTTAACTTGTTGCGCAGCAATTCGTTCAACTGCGCCGGGTTGGCTTTGCCTTTGGAGATTTTCATGGCCTGACCAACAAAAAATCCAAACACTGCGTCTTTGCCCGCACGATATTGCGCGACCTGATCGGGGTTGGCGGCGATGACATCGTCGACAAGTTTCTCAATGGCCCCTGAATCGGTCACCTGCTTGAGTCCGCGTGATTCGATAATCTGATCAACGTCGGTTTCACCTTCGGCCAGCGCTTCAAACACGGTTTTGGCAAGTTTGCCGGAAATCGTGTTGTCTTTAATGCGGCTGATCATGGTGCCTAGTTGTTCAGGTTTGATCGGGGACTCGCTGATCGATAGATCACTTTTATTCAACAGGCCGAGCAGGTCTGCCGTGACCCAGTTGGCAGATAGTTTGGCATCTCCGCACAGTGTGACCACGGCTTCAAAATAATCAGCCATGGCACGGTCGCTGGTCAGAACGTCAGCGTCATAGGTGCTCAACGCGTATTCGGATACAAAGCGCGCGCAGCGTGCTGCGGGCAGTTCGGGCAGCGTTGCACGGACTGCAGCGATGTATTCGTCGTCGATAATGACGGGCAGAAGATCAGGCTCCGGGAAGTAGCGATAATCGTTTGCTACTTCTTTGCTGCGCATCGAGCGTGTTTCATCTTTATCCGAGTCATACAGACGCGTTTCTTGCACAACGCGGCCGCCGTCCTCAATCAATTCGATCTGGCGCTGTACTTCGTAATTGATCGCTTTTTCAACAAATTTGAATGAGTTGACGTTTTTGATTTCAGTACGCGTGCCAAACTCGGTTGCGCCTTTTTTGCGTACGGAGACGTTGGCATCACAACGCATGGATCCCTGCGACATGTTGCCGTCAGAGATGCCAAGATACAGAATGATGGAGTGCAATTTCTTAAGATAGGCCACAGCTTCTTTTGCGTTACGCAAATCCGGGTCCGATACAATTTCCAGCAAGGGTGTGCCTGCACGGTTGAGGTCAATGCCGGACATGCCCTGGAAATCTTCATGCAAGGATTTGCCCGCGTCTTCTTCAATGTGCGCACGCGTAATGCCGATGGTTTTTTCGCTGCCATTTTCCAGTTGAATCTTCAGTGAACCGCGGCCCACTGTCGGAAATTCAAGCTGAGTGATCTGATAACCTTTGGGCAGATCCGGATAAAAATAGTTTTTGCGATCAAACACGGAGCGTTTGCCAATTTCCGCATCGACTGCCAGTCCGAAACTGACCGCCATGCGCAGTACTTCTTCGTTCATTACCGGTAGTGTGCCCGGTAATGCCAGATCGTAAATACTGGCTTGTGTATTGGGCTCGGCACCAAATGCGGTTGCGCTGCCCGAGAACAGTTTGCTGTTGGTCGCCAACTGGACGTGTACTTCCAGTCCTATCACAGTTTCCCAGCTCATTCCTTATACCTCCGGTCGCTGTGTGTGCCAGTCCGTGTTTTTCTGGAACTGGTGAGCCACATTCAGCAGACGCGAC